>JBFYXR010000178.1:0-11033 GCA_041310455.1 Desulfobacteraceae bacterium
TCACGTTATTGGCCTCTTCGGATGCAAGGTACACACAGGCTCCTGCCACATCTTCAGGTCCGATAAATCTCTTAAAAAGGGTCTTTGAAAGCAGGAGCTGCAGCCTCTCAGGAGCAATAGCCTTCTTGACCATCTCGGTCATTACAACAGAAGGCCCGATGGCGTTTACATTGATATTATACGGGGCCCATTCAGCCGCAAGCATGCGCGTAATCATGTCTACGGAACCTTTTGTAGCGCCGTATGTCACGTTGCCGCCGTCCGTTCCGCGGATTCCGCGGACCGAGGAGAGGCTGATTATCTTGCCCTTTTTCTTCTCAATCATAATCTTGCCGATGATCTTGCAGGGAAGGACAACGCCCCTTACATTAATCCGGAACAGGGAATCCCATGTGTCCATATTGATATCAGTGGCAGGCATCTTGGCGTTGATGCCCTGCGCGTTGACCAGGATGTCAACCGTGCCATATTTTTTAACCACATTGTCAGCCAGTTCCTGAATGCTTTCCTCTCTGCCGACATCAACAGGCATGGCAATGGCCTCTGTGCCCGTAGCTGACGCGATCTGGCCGGCGACCGTTTTTGCCCTTTCCAGATTCATGTCGGCTACGACGACCTTTGCACCCTGTCTTCCAAGGGCCGCCGCGCAGGCCTCACCGATACCGCCGGCGCCGCCGATGACAACCGCTATTTTATTGTCCAGTCTGAACATAATGCCTCCTAATGTTATATGATTAAAATATTTATCAGCTGTCTGAAAAATTTTTAAAAGGGTATCGGCGGCCGGCTATGATCTGCCGGAATTGATTGTCTCAAACCGGACATTGATAGCTGACCGCCGATATTTCTATAGGTCACTTGCGGAGGACCATATAGAATTTGAAATTTCAAATCTCAAATTTCAGATTGTATCTTTTAAAATGACCCCTCTTCCCAGGCGACCAGACGCACAAACCCACCGTCTGCCATCTCGCAGCGGAACGGGAAGGCAGCGATGGTCATGCGCTTGCCGGTAACCTGGTCAACATCGCCGCCGGCGTTCTCGACGGTGCACACGCCTGCCTGCATGAACATGCGGTGGCAGGGCTCGTAATCCGGGAACTCAACGTCAGGATTCTTTCCGGTAGCTTTGCGATATGCGGTGTCAAGCCACGGCATCTGTTCCTTGAGGGGAGCATGCCACAGAGGAGAGTCGGTCGCACCCCATGTGCCTGTGATGCCCTTGATTTTCTTCTCGTGGATGAGCCACTTTGCGACCTCAGGACCCATGCCGGCATAGTAGTTATAGTACTTGTCGTTGTTCATTCTCCAGTAGTCCTGCCAGCCGGTGTTGACGACTACCCAGTCGTTCCGGCGGATCTCAAGGCCGTCTTTTTTGCAGGCCTTCTCAAAATCCTCGGGCATTAGTATCTTCCACAGGTTGCCGTTGAAGCCGTCGCCGAAGTTCTTCTCAAACTCGTCCTTCAGATGGCGCATATTGAGTATAACTCCGGACCCGATGCAGTATTCGAGGGGAATCTCGTTGAGAGAATACCCGTTGCGCTCACGGTCGACCTCCTCCGCATGCAGGACGTGGTTAGGAGCGTCCATGTGGGTGCCGGCATGGAGCGTACCTGTATAGGTCATGGTGCGCTTGTGAAAACGACCCAGGTACTGGCCGCGGGGGAAAACAAGGTCCTGCCGGGGGCCGGGGAAGGGCCACAGCGGCGTGTCGACGCCCCAGGGCATGCTGAGGTCATAAATTTTTGTCATCTTGTTCCTGTCAAGATACATCTTGCTTTTATCAAGCGGCATATAGGCCATAGTAATCTCCTTTAATATAAATAGATTAATTGATCAGTATCTCACAAACACTTTCTGGTGATACCAAGGATCTCGCGCGCTTCCTGGGCGGTAGCGATTTCGCGTCCGGCAAGTTTAGCCAGCTCAACGGCGCGCGTTACAAACTGCTCGTTGGTTCCGACGGTCTTTTTGCCGTTTTTATCTACGCCAAACATAATATTGTCCTCAAGTCCGACACGGACGCCGTCGGCGCCCATAGCCAGAGCGGCCAGCAGCATGGGGAGATGGCTCTTTCCTATACCGGAAACTGACCATGTCGAACCCTCAGGCAGCATGTCTACAAGGAAGGCAAGGTTTTTGACCGTGCCGTCTATGCCTCCGGGGACATCCATGATGAACTGATAGTGTGTAGGGGTCTTGAGGCCGTGCTTCTTTATATAAAAGGCGGTGTTGCCCATGAACCCGGTATCAAAAACCTCTATCTCGGGCTTTACATCATATTCGAGGACAGTCTTGCAGAGCTTCTCGAGGAAGCGGGGATGGTTCTCGAAGACAAAGGTGTTGGACCAGTTGAGAGTGCCTGCGTCGAAGGAGCACATCTCGGGACGAAGCTTTTCAAGATGCTGCAAGCGCTCTTCGTCGATGTATGAACCGCCGGATGTGGTCAGGTTGATCACAACATCAAGGTTCTCTTTTTTACATGCCGCGCGGGTCAGCTCAACAGCCTGGGTGAACTTGTCAAGCGACATGGATTTTACCCCCTGATCATCCCGGACATGGATGTGGACGATTGCGGCGCCGGCCTTGGCGACGCGGACAACCTCGGCGGCGATTTCATCGGGATGGTAAGGAACAGTAGGAGCCAGCTCCTTCTTGGTGGCTGCGCCGGAGAGGCAGCAGGAAATGATTAGTTTATTTGATTTAGCCATTGTTATTTCTTCCTTTCATGCTTGAATGTTTGTAAAAAAATATCATGTTTCTCTGGACTTGATCAAATGTCCATAATCTTAATTATATTGATCAGGGATATCCCTCAAAGGTTTTAAAAAGTCAATCTACAGGTCACCTGCGGATCCGGGGTATATGGATTCAGGTGTTTCACCTGCCCCCTTTAGTCCTCGAATCCTTATCAACGATTAGACAGATTAATAAATGGCGCTTATTAAACCTGGAATAATCATGGCTCTTGCCGGGACACTGAATGAGATATTTTATATTATATGAGCTTAAATATATTATAAGGTAAAACAATTATGTACAGTCATTAAACCGATAAAATCTGGCATTTTTTTAGGATGTAAGATCGAAAGGATTTCGGACTCAGGCCGGTTTCCCGCTTAAAGAATCGCCCAAAATAGGAAGGATCATCAAAACTGAGCTTATAACCTATTTCCGATATGGTGTCCGTTGTATGGGCCAACATTCGTTTAGCCTCCATGGCTAGCTCTTTCCTGATAATCTGGCCGGGGGTCAAACCGGTATTTTCCTTGGTCAGCTCATGAAGATATGCCTCGCTGATCCCGAGTTTTTCTGCGTAATAGGCGGTTGATCTCTCCGTAAGAAAATTCTTGGAGACCATTTTTTTAAAGAGACTGACAAGGGCCGCTCCCCTTATTACAGCTCTTTTGCCGGAGCCGGCCATGAAGAGGCGCTGTATCTCTATCAGGAGAATAACCAGGTAAGATCGTATTTTCAGGTCACGGATATAACCGTTTGAATGGTATTCCCTGTCAATCCTGTTGAAAAGATATGCTATCTCTTCGCCTTTGCCGTTTTCCAGGGTGAGGCTGGGAGGAAATTCCGTGTTGTGGAAGAAATCCAGGTATTCAGACATATAGAGTTCTGAAGGGGAAAGCAGAAGAAAATTTTCGCTGAATTTTATGCTGACGCCATCAAGGGGTTTTGTGAGCTGCCAGAAGTGTATCTGGTCCGGGGCGACAAGGTATAGGGATTCAGGGATAATAGGGTAGGGTTCAAAATCAATGATATGAGAGCCCTCTCCCTCTATTAAATAGATGATTTCATAAAAGGCGTGACGATGAGGATGGGGCGTGCTGGAAAGCGCGCTCATCTTGCTGAAGGGCCTGATGCTGAAGTTGGATTCATCCGAGAAACTCTTAAAGGTATGGACCGGCAGGTTTTTTGTGTTTTGTTTTTCCGGCATTTTATAACACCTTGTGTGATTCATTTGTAAATTATAGCTTCTTTTTATTATAACTCAAAACAAATTGTCATTAAAATTCAGATGACTTTGAATATACCCTGTCCCTTAAGCCCTGGGCCTTTCGCCCCGGCTTTATATGTCAGTCTGCTGTTGATCTCCATAATAATTACTTTCTTGACAAAATCAGTGGAAAAATAATAAGGTATTCATATATTTTACAATATAGATATTTTTATCAAGGGGAAACATAGATGTCAAAACAAATGCTTAAGAGCGCAGTTACAGACCTTCTCTCGATACCTCCTGTCCTTCACAGGACCTTCCGGCAAAAGGTCATGATCAAGAGTTTCGGGGATTTTTCTGAAAAAATTACCTCCATTCACAATGAAATAATCAGGCTGCTGGAGGAGGAAGGTTCTTTAAGCATAGGTGAGATAGGCGATCAGCTGATGATAGCCAAGGCGCAGATGACCCAGCTCATAGATAAACTGGTCGAGCTCAATGTTGTTGAGCGACGGGCGGTGAAGGGCGACAGAAGGAAGATTGAAATAGCCCTTTCGGATGCCGGCAAGGGGCTTTTATCGGAGCACAGGAAAAACATAGATAAATCCGTCATGGATCTGATGTCCAGCCTTACAGAAAAGGATCTGAAGTCCCTGTCGGACGCCCTTGTTGTCGTGAAGGATATTCTTCCCAAGCTGAAGTAGGGCCGTGCGCCGGCAGTTTGTTGCTGAGTTTATCTGCAATATTCAATTTTTCATTGAATTTTATCTTGAAGGAGAATCAGAAAATGAAAAAGGATGTTCTTGAAAAGGCCACCACAAATTTTCTTTCCATACCCCCAATTATCCACAGGACCCTGCGGCAGAAGATAGTAAAGAGGGCATCCGGGGATCTTTTTGAAAAGCTGATAACCTCCATCCACAGTGAAATAATCTGGCTGCTTGATGAAGAGGGCCCTTTAAGCATAGGCGAGATCAGCGATAAACTGAGGATAGCCAAGGCGCAGATGACCCAGCTTATAGAAAAACTGGTCAAGCTTGATATTGTTGAGCGGCGTCCGGTTAAGGGTGACAGAAGAAAGATCGAAATAGCGATTACAGACACCGGCAGGACTTTTATAAAAGAACATAAGAAAGCTGTCGATAAATGGTTTATGGACAGCATGTCCGATCTTACAGACAGGGAGCTGGAGTCTCTGGCCGAAGCGCTGGCAACAGTTCGGGCTGTTTTAGCCAAATTAAAGTTGTCATGAAGGATGTGACGGCTCTGATAATGTAACTATAGCTAACCTCAAGTATATTCTAAATTTGTATTGACAAGCCTCTTTACACTTCTTACTTAATAATGTGTAGTATTTGTGGATTACATTTGTTTATAGTCTCTGATTAAATCATTCGATTCATTTGATTTGTTTTTTAAAACCATAAGTTCGGATTTTACAGCTTATTCTTTTTATAGGATTGATCCTGCTTTTTATTAACCGGGTTATAACAGCAGAACCGTCAGATTTCACGGTTTTGTTGATATATCATTAAGGAAAGAGCATTATAAATACGTTCATATCCGGAAGGCGGATTTTTATTCCTGGATTTATGAATGCTATTTTGAAACACTGCATGAGCGGATCGCGCCTTGATTCTGTTCCTGCGTTTTATTTCGATCGCCGGTCATGAGAGAAGCCGGCGTCTGAGAAGGAGGACAAATGAAGAAAGCTTTATTGTTCATTCTAGTCGGTATTTTTACATTTTGTATCAGCGGTGCCGGAGCATGGGCACAGGAGTCGGAAACCACTGAGTTCACGCTGGAGGAGATCACGGTAACTGCTGAAAAACGCTCAGTAAACCTTCAAACTCTCCCCAGTTCAGTTGTTGCATTAGAGGCCACTGCATTGCAGGAACAGGGCAAGGCCACAACTGCCCAGATCCTTGAAGCCGTGCCCAATGTAACCTATCGTAGTGGAGGAAATCCGAACCCTACCGGCAATATTGCGATCCGCGGCATACAGCGCACGCAGGAATCGGGCGCCACTAACGAAGTTCTTCCTGCCGCGACTGCGACCTATGTGGATGGGGTCTATCAGGGCATAGGCGGCAACTATGACACCAGCCGCGTTGAGGTCCTGCGCGGCCCCCAGGGCACCCTGTACGGACGCAGCGCCACAGGCGGCATGGTATCGTTCTTTACCAATGACCCCAAGCTGTCCGACTTTACAGGTAATGTCTCCCTGGAGATCGGCACGGCATCTCTTAGAAATGTGAGTGCGGCAGTAAACGTGCCTGCCGGAAGTATGGTGGCCCTTCGCGCCGCTGCCCACTATTATTCCCGTGATGGTTATTTTGATGCACAGGGCGGGCAGACGAGGACCAAGGAGGGCAGGGTAAAGGCCCTTTTCCAGCCTACAGACGCCCTCGGGATCGTGCTGAGCCTGTCGGCACAGGAGACAAAAAACAGCGGCGGTGGCTGGCAGCAATATCTGACAGCGCCGGAGGAATTTGCGTATAAAGGTGTAGGCCTTAATAGGCCGATAACAGAGGGCGCCCCGGCGAAATATCGCCAGGCATCCATCAACCTCAATTATGACTTCGGCGGCAGCACCCTTACCTGGATCGGCGGCTATCATGATTACGATCAGTCCGGATTAGGGGCGGAGGAAGTAAAGGACGGCAAGGGCCATGCAGATGACACGGCCTGGCCGACCTACTATACTCATACCGAGGAGGTTCGATTGGCATCGGATACGGAAGGCAGGCTTACGTGGCTTATCGGCGCTAATTATTACAAACACGAGTTTGACACTACCATCTTCTCAGCCCAGACATCGTGGTTGCCACCTGACCCTGAACTCACTCAGGAAAATGGCTACGGCGCACCTATATGGGGCCGTGAAACGGCGGGAAGCTTTGACAACTACGGGATCTTCACTGAAGAGACCTTTAATGTACAGGATAATTTCCGCATAACCGCAGGCTTGCGGTATGACAAGACAAAACTCAATCAGGATGTTTTTTATTACATGAACGGCAATGGTACTGCAATGGGGAATGTTATGAGTCCCCCGGATTTCAGCGGAACCAACACCGCCTCCCTCCTCGATGATAAGCACGACTACAACAATATTACCTACAAGCTGCGTTTCGAGTACGACGCGACGCAGGATAACATGCTTTATTTCCTGACCGCGACAGGTTTCCTGCCCGGATATACGGCAATCTCACCTAAAATGGGAATGGTAAATGGTGCATTTGGCCTTGTGGGTTGGGAGTTTCTGGAACTCGATCAGCAAAAGCTGACCTCCTATGAAATCGGCAGCAAGAATCAATTTCTGGATAATACCCTGCGGTTGAACGGCGCAGTATTCTACTACGATTACGAGGGCTATCCTGAAGCGGTCAATATCAGGCTGGGTGGCGGGCCGCCTATCTTTTCCGGTGTCGCCGTGCCGCTCACGGTGTTTGGTGTGGAGGTGGAGGCAGAGTGGCTGGTTACAATGAATGACAGGCTCACAATGTCCGCCGGTTATCAGGATATTAAAATTACAGATCTTCCTGACACCGTCACCTATGTACCAATGGGTCCGGGGGGAGAGACTGTACCCGGAAGTGATGCCTTGATGCTGGAAAAATTACCGGGCAGTCCCCCGGTAGAGGCAACCCTCCAGTACGAGCACACCTTCCTGTTCGGCAACGGGGGGTCCCTGGTGCCTCGCGCGGAGCTGAGGTATAACAGCAGCCACTATCTTTCCCAGATGAACTATTTGATGTATGGCCTTGGTGAAAAGCCATATAACTATCAGGATTCCTATGTCGTCGCCAATATCGGTGCAACCCTGACCTCGCCTGACGGCAAGTATTCTCTGTCCGGCTATATACGAAACCTGCTTGACACCGAATACAAGTCCAGCGTACAGCTCAGCTCAAGTCAAGGGCCGCCTATCCAGGTCGTACCTGGCGATCCCAGCACCTTTGGTCTGATGTTCAGTATAAAATTTTAACCTGTAATCAAGTAAACGACAACCTCTCCCGGCGAATATGCCCGGGAGGGGTTGTTTTGTGTTTTAATCGCTTAACCCGGGATTCATAAGTAGAATCTTCAATGCCAAAGAATTTATCAAAAGGCTTAAAATCCAATCCTGTTTCCGCCTTTTATCTGGTGGTCCTATTCTGTTTTTTCTTTTCCGGGGTGGCCGGCCTTATCTATCAGACCCTCTGGCTGCGCATGATAGACAAGGTTGTCGGCAGCGCGCCTTTTGCCGTGGCTACAGTCCTGACGGTCTTCATGGGCGGGCTTGCCCTGGGAAGCTGGCTGGCGTCAAGATACATCGACCGGATCGGCTCCAGACGCAATCTCCTGGTCCTCTATGGCAAGGTGGAATTTGCAATAGGCATATATGGGCTGCTATTGCCATTTTTAATCTATCTTGCAAAACCCCTATACATACTGGCTTATAACGCCCTCTTTGTACATTTTTTGCTCTACAGGATTTTCGCCTTCCTTGGCTGCTCTCTCCTTCTGATAGTGCCGACAACTCTGATGGGGGTCACCCTGCCTGTGCTCTGCAGATTTTACGTGGAGAGCCTGGGGCATATAGGTGAGCGCACGGGACGGCTTTACGGGATTAATACAATCGGAGGCGCCGCGGGGGCGGTGCTTTGCGGCTTTTTCCTCGTCGCCCTGTTCGGCGTATGGGGAACTATTCTGACGGCCGCAGGCATCAACATCCTGATCGGCGTTCTGTGCATCCGGGTGGCAGGAGGAGATGGGCCTCTCGTCGCTGAGCCGGCGGGCATGGGCAACGGCCCGGATAAATCCAAAAAGCAAAAGGAACAAACATATCCTCAGGTCATCCCCCTTGAAGATAAGACGATTACAACCCTTGCCCTCTGGATATTCGGCATTTCAGGGTTCTGCTCCATGGCCTATGAGGTCTTCTGGACCAGACTGCTGGGGCTTATCATAGGCCCTACGACATATTCCTTCAGCCTGGTTGTCTCCACCTTTATAGTGGGGCTGGCCCTGGGAAACATCATTTTCGGATGGCTGGCAGACAGGGTTAAGGACGCCTTCCGGCTGCTTGTTATAACGCAGGCATGCGCCGCATGTCTGGCCCTTATGGTCAGCCAGTTTCTCGGCAACAGTCAGTTCTTTTTTTCAAAACTGATCTATACCTTCCAGGGCGAATTCGGGGAAAAGATACTGGTCCAGTCTGTTGTGATGTTTTTTGTCCTTGTGGGACCGACCATTTTCCTTGGCGCCACATTCCCGCTTGTCAGCAGGATCTATGCCAGGTCCCTTCCTGATATAGGCAAATCGATCGGCACGGCCTATGCCATGAATACAATCGGGGCGATCCTGGGCTCTTTTGTCGCAGGGTTTATCTTCCTCCCCCTGCTCGGGAAGGAGAACGGGCTGAGGATATCGGCAGGGATTCAGATCTTTACCTCCCTCTTTGCCCTGACCTGGCTGGTTTTCAAGACCGGAGAAAGGATTCGCGCGGCTGCAACGGGTCTGGTTACCTTTTCCCTTGGTGTTTTACTTCTAATCAATTTCCCGACCTGGAATCACAATATCCTCTCCAGGGGGTGGTACCACCAGTTCAAGTCTTTTGAGCAGTATTTCAATACCACCTCCTGGTTTGAAGCGGTATGGAAAGGGGCCTCGAAATTTGCCCGGCATGTAGCCAATATCGATGTTGTCTTTTACGGTGACGGCATCGGAGGATTTACTACCGTGGTGAAATGGTACAGCATTACAGGCAGGACCAATTACACAATGCTGAACAGCGGCAAAGGAGATGCATCTTCACACGGCGACAGGCTGACTCAGGCCCTTTCAGCCCACATCCCTCTCCTGTTTCATCCCGACCCGGAAAAGGTAATGGTAGTGGGACTGGCCTCCGGCATGACCGTAGGCGAGGTCCTGCACTACCCTGTCAGGCAGGTGGATGTGCTGGAAATTAATGACCAGGTTGTCAAGGCGGCTGAATTCTTCAATCCATGGAACAACAATTGCCTCACCAACCCGAGGACCCGAGTTATATTGCAGGACGGGAGAAACCACCTTGAGCTGACCAATGAAAAGTATGATGTAATTATCTCCGAGCCCTCTAATCCATGGATGGCAGGCCTGGCCAATCTTTTTACTCTGGACTACTTCAAGACGGTGAAGGGGCGATTGAACGAGGACGGTATTTTTGTCCAGTGGTTCTATTCCTATGAAATGGACTGGTCCACCTTTGCGATGGTCGGTAGAACCTTCGCGGAGGTATTTCCTGACGGCATGTTGATGAAAACCCTGTCCTCGGATTTTCTTCTTGTCGGATTTTCAGGGGGGAAAAAACTGGACCTGGAAACCGCCGGTAGGAATATTTCCTATGCCGGCAAATCCGGGAATGTTATCATCCGTGACCCGAGGGTGATTTTTAACCTGATCGTTTCGGAAGACCTGAAGGGATTATTCGGCAGCGGACCTTTGCATACTGACAACTGGCCCCGCCTTGAATTTGCCGCCCCTAAGAACCTTGACAGGACCGATACTTCAATAGAAGAGAATATTAAAAATAACAGCCGCCTGTCTGAAGAGACAAAGGAGATTGTTGAATCCAATAAAAATATCGACTCATCGCTGGACAGGCTGGAATTGATGACTGCACATACATCACCGACCTTTAAGGAGGTTGATCTCGCTAATGCCACTTCGGCACAGGTTGAAAGGTACCAGGGCATATTGAAAAATTACTGCAGCGAGGAGGATGTAGAAAGCTATTCTATTTTCCCGGGCACTGATTTCCAGAAAGATTGCGCCCGGTTGCAGGCCGGCAGGATACGGGAACTCCTTGCCTCAAACAGCGAAAACAGCAATGCCTACTTCTACCTGGCCCGGGCCTTCAGGGTTATGGGCGACACCGGTGAGGAAATTGATGCGCTTCAGAAGGCAATCTCCCTGGACCCCACCTTCTATGACGCCTATATGGAACTTGGAATTGCACTCGAAGCGCAGGGGAGACCGGATGAGGCGACCAGGCAATTTTCCGAGGCATTGAGGCTTAAACCCGGCTCGGCAGAGGCATACAACAACATCGCCAACG
>JBFYXR010000180.1:0-3239 GCA_041310455.1 Desulfobacteraceae bacterium
AAAAGCTGAACACAAGCGATCCGCTGCTGGATATCGGCATGAAGCTTGAGGAGGCGGCCAGGAAGGACTCCTATTTCATAGATCATTATCTCTATCCGAATGTCGATTTTTACTCCGGCATTGTGCTGAGGGCCCTCGGGATACCCCTTAACATGTTCACCGTTATGTTCGCGATCGGCCGCCTTCCGGGCTGGATCGCACAGTGGAAGGAGAGCATTGAGGACCCAGACTGGAAGCTCCAGCGGCCCAGGCAGGTTTACACCGGCCTTCAGGAAAGGGCTTACATACCAATAGAAAAAAGGAAGAGCTAGCTGCGTTTGAAATCCTGCCCGCATCTCCAAAAAATGAAAACCTGAGTTCTTGAATAAGTTCTCAGGTTTTTTCTTATTATGTTCCGCCCTGTTATGGCATGAATATTGAATGCTGATAATAATGTTCAATAAGCTTCAACTGAAACCAATTTCTTAATAAATATTAGAATCTATACATCTAGAATAAAGGACCTCCAATGGCAGAAGACAAATTTGACGAGATCAGGCAGCTGAAGAAAAATTACTTCAATCTGGCAGAGATACACAGGGAGGAAAGGGAGGCCCTTCTGAAGGTCATAAATGCCCTGAGTCTTTTGGCCCCTGCAAAGCCGGAGATCGAGAAAGAAATCCATTCATTAAAGGCTATGATCAGCACCGACGGCGATCTGCCCACATCGGATCTTGAAGATGCGACCAGGGCGATAAAGGACCTTGTTGCCAATAAAAAGGGCAGCGTCGTTGATGAGGAAATGATTGAACATCTTGAAGCCCGTTTGATTGAGGCATGCAGGATAATCAAGAGGATTATGGCATCCATACTTGATGACTTTTACCCTGTTACTGATGATATTAAAAAGTTCGCGGACAGTATCAGGATAGACTGCCAGGGAGATATATCCTCGATCAATATCAAGGAGCCTGCGGAAAAATTTCTGAACATCATAGATATGATCAAGGCCAAGATATCCAGGGACCTTGGGGACACAAATACAGTCTTTTTCAATCTGCTCGGCCAGGTCAAGGACCTTGAGGAATCCCTTTACAGGGAATTCGGGGGTGAAAGCCAGCTCCGTGAAATGGAGAATTTTGAGACCAATATTGAGCAGCAGATAGGCTCCATCACGGAATCATTCAGTATCTATAAGACCATAAACGAGATAAGGGATGCCGTTGCCCTGAAGCTGAAAAAGATAAGCGACCTTGTGTCATTGAAGAAGAAAGATGAGTCAAGAAAGGCCCAGGAGGCCAGGGATAACATTGCCAGGCTTAAAAAGAAGGTAACGGACATGGAGCAGAAGGCACAGAAGATATCCCGGCAGGCAAAACAGTTCGAGAAGGCCGCCATGAGGGACGGTCTTACAGGGCTTTTCAGCCGCGGGGCCTTTGATCTTAAATTCCGTGAGGCCATCCATGAATGCATGGAGAAGAAAAAATCCTTTGCCCTGGTCATGTTTGATGTGGACAAGTTCAAATCCATCAATGACACGTTAGGGCATGTAGCAGGGGACAAGGTCTTGAAGAAGGTTGCGGAATGCCTGGAGGAGACCTTCCGGAAGGATGACGTCATTGCCAGGTATGGCGGGGACGAATTCGTCGCTTTTATCTGGGGCGTTTCCGGGGAGATGGCAAGGGAGAGGGTGGTGGATTTTAAGAAGAACCTGAAAAAAAGACACTTCGTATCCCACAAGGCCGGTGAAATCAACCTGACCGTGAGCGCCGGGATATCTGTTTTTATTGAAGGGGACACAGCCGAGAGCGTTATTGAACGGGCGGACAAGGCAATGTACTCCGCAAAACAGAGGAGCAAATAAGGCTTGAAAGCTTTCAGCGGTCAGCTATCAGCAGTCAGCAAAACCAAATTATCGGATGATTCAGAATCGTGCTGATACTTCTATTTTTGAAGTCTTTTTATTACGAGAAATAAAGGGAGAGAAAAAATGGGTACAAATAATGTTGTATTCCTGGAGGTAATTGAATGGTTTGATGAGACAGGGAGGGAACTGGTGCACAGGATACCGGAGGCAGGATCCGGCGAGATCAAGTTCGGGGCACAGCTGATTGTGCGCGAAAGCCAGGCCGGTATTCTTTTTTACAAGGGAAAGGCATTGGAGGCCTTCGGGCCCGGACGTCACACCCTGAAGACCGGCAATATCCCGGTCCTCACCAAGGTGCTTTCGACGCCGTGGGGCATGACCAGCCCCCTGAGGGCCGAGGTATACATGGTCAACATGAAGGTCTTCCCCAACCTGAAGTGGGGCACAATGGACCCTGTGGCCTTTAAGGACTCTGAACTGGGGCTTATCCGGCTCCGGGCGCACGGTGTCTTCAATATAAGGATAACGCAGCCCCTGCTTTTTATTAATTCCCTTGTCGGCACAATGGGCATCTATACCACGGAAGAGGTCGAGGAATATCTGAAACGGGTAATTGTCTCCCGGTTCAATGACCACCTGGGGGAAAAGCTGGACAGCCTCCTTAATCTCCCCGGCCGCTACGATGAGCTGTCAACAGGACTTCAGGAGCGCCTTAAGGATGATTTCCGGCATCTGGGTCTTGGCCTTGCCCAACTCTATATCACTTCAATAACACCGCCGCCGGATGTGCAGCAGGCAATAGACGACAAGAGCCGAATCAATGTGATTCAGGATCTGGATAAGCTTGTCAAGATGAAGGCAGCCATGGCCATGGAGAAGGCATCTGAATCAACCGGCAGCGCAGGGTTCGGCCTGGGCATGGGCCTTGGATTTATGATGCCGGGAATATTTTCCGATGCGTTAAAACCGGGCAAGAACGGCGCTGTTGTCTCGAATCAGGAGATTAAATGCCCGGACTGCGGGAATCCCGTTCCAAAGGAGGCCAGATTCTGTCCCCTTTGCGGACACCAGCAGCTTGTCTTTGATCAGTGCGCGAACTGCGGCAAGAACCTGCCTCCCAATGCGGCGTTCTGCCCTAAATGCGGCCGCCCAGTGGATGAAAAGCCGAAACCCAAAGTCTGCTCCAATTGCGGTTTAGAGAATATCCCCAGCGCCTCATTCTGCAATCAATGCGGGGAGAAGTTGTAAAATCAGGCACAGGGCGAAGGGACACAGAAAATTTGAAATTTCAAATTTGAGATTTGAAATCTTCATGGCTGCCTTGCGCCTTTGTCACAAACACTACCAGGGCTTCTCTTGAACAAGAGCCCTGGGAAGTGAATATAAATCCTAT
>JBFYXR010000181.1:0-5602 GCA_041310455.1 Desulfobacteraceae bacterium
AAGTCGCTCCTTACTTATTACCGCAACCAGGGGAGGATAATACCTGTCCGACGTGGGCTATATGCGACCGTTCCTTGGGGCGGCGATCCTGCCTCGAGTCCGGTTGATCCTTACCTCGTGGCGGCGAAAATGAGCGAGGACGCGGTTCTCGCATACCACACTGCTTTGGAATTCCACGGAAAGGCATACTCGGTCTACACGAGGTTGCATTACGTATCCGAGCGTAAATCGCTTCCGCTGAAGTTTCGATCTCATGAGTTTACGTGCGTTCCCGTACCGGATCTCCTCCGGAAGAAGGGCAAAGAGATGTTCGGTGTCGTCAGCCACAGCCGTTCCGGTGTGGAACTCAGGGTCACCAGCTTTGAAAGAACCTTCGTAGACGTGTTGGATCGTCCAGATTTGACAGGAAGTTGGGAAGAAATCTGGCGGTCCCTGGAATCTGTTGAGTTCTTTGATCTGGATCGGATCGTCGATTACGTTCTCCTGTTGGAGAATGCGACCACCGCCGCAAAGGTTGGTTTCTTTCTGGACCAGCACAAGGAAACCTTGATGGCAGACGATGTCCACCTGAATACACTGCGAAACCTGCGTCCCCGGCAGCCTCATTATCTTGATCGCAGACGACGAAAAGGCTGCAAGCTGGTAAAAGAGTGGAACCTGTTGATTCCCGTCGAAATTATTAACAGGTCATGGGGGGAAGTGCTGTGAAATTCTCGTCGTCGGAAGTATTGCAGGCAGCCGAGGCCACCGGTTTTAAAGCGGAAATGGTCGAGAAAGCTCTCCATCTGCTTAACCTGCTCAACGCTTTGAACTCGCACCCGTTCTTAAAAGGCAAATGGGTCTTGAAGGGCGGAACGGCCTTGAACATGTTTCTGTTTAACCTCCCCAGATTGTCCGTAGATATCGATCTCAATTACATCGGGGCGCTTAACCGTGAGGAAATGCTGGCGGAAAGGCCCAGGATAGAACAAGCGGCACAGGCGGTGTTTTCCAGAGAAGGATTCAGCACCAGGAGAGTCCCGGACGAACATGCAGGCGGGAAATGGCGATTGGGCTACCAGAGCTTCACGGGACAATCCGGCAACCTTGAGGTCGACATGAATTTCATGTTCAGACAGCCGCTCTGGGATATTCGGCCCCTCGATTCCCATCCGCTCGTGGACTTCCAGTCCAGGAATATTCCAGTTCTTGATATTCATGAACTGGCGGCGGGCAAGCTCGCAGCGCTGCTGTCGCGCGGGCAGGCAAGGGATTTGTTCGACTGTCACCGGATTCTCAAGCTGAACAATCTCGGAAAGGAGCGGCTTCGCATTGCGTTCGTCACATACGGAGGAATGAACCGCAAAGACTGGCGGACTGTTTCAATTGAAGGCATAGGTTCCGATGCTGCGGAATTAAGCAGGTCGCTTTTTCCCACCCTGAACCTGCGTGAAACAACAGAGCGGGTATCACCGGTCGATTACGGAGAGCGCCTTGTAAGGGAATGCCGGGAGGGTCTATCCTCGGTCCTGCCCTTTACGGAAGCCGAGCGCGCGTTCCTGGATCTCCTTCTGGACAGAGGGGAGATCGATCCAACTCTCTTGACCGATGACACATCTCTTCAGCGTCGTATACGCTCTCAGCCGCTTCTCGAATGGAAGGCTCTCAACGTGCGACGTCACAAGGGATTAGGGATTTTGTGAAAGAAAGATGATCAGGTCACGACGAGGGATACCGACAAACAGTCTGAAACGATGGGAACGGTGACCAATAATGAATAAAAAAAGATCGCTGCTTCATTAGTAATAAAATAGGATTACATTTACTGGAGGCCATGCGTCTTTCGATCCTCTTCGGGGCATTGAGTTTATCGAAGGATAAGCGAAAAAGGGCACCCACTTCAGTGGTGTGCCCTTGCGCGTATCGAATGGCTCCCCAGCACGGACTCGAACCGCGGACCCAGTGGTTAACAGCCACTTGCTCTGCCGACTGAGCTACTGGGGGACATTAAAAACTCTCAAGTAGTCAATCCTGATTGGAAAGGACTACCGGGAAATAAATTGGATTATATCCCTTTGAATTGCGGATTTCTAGCAAAAAGATGACATCCGGTCAAGAGAAAACATCAGATTTTTAACTTATTTTTTTTAATATTCTGAAACAATCTTAATATGAACCAGCCCGCAGACAGAATATATACAGGCAGAAAGAGCCCCCAGAGGAAAGGATTCGGTATTCCGGACCGCTCAGCGCCGTCAGGGAGTTGAACGATATTTTTCCAGTCCCAGCAGAATGAGATAATCATGATAAGGCCGCAGCCCATTTCAATCAGCCAGTCATACCAATAAAATTTCAGCCCGGCGCCTCTTTCATCGAAATAGATCATAAGCGTTCCTGCTGCAATCATTGCAATGGATATGAGGACCGGCGCGATAACCGGCGCCGTCCAGGGGAGCGGTATAAGAAAGAGTATATCCCAGGTCATGAGGCCCTCGGGCCATCCGACCATGACATAAAGCCAGACATAATAGAATATGTCCCACACCCCGAAGGCGATCATGAAAAAGCAGAATTTCTGCCAGCTGTTCTTCCCTGAGAGGCAGGCCACCGCTGCCAGCATTATTATCGTAGCAGCCTCTCTGATACTTTCAATGGATGTCAGGTAACCGGAGACATATTTTCCGTTATCCCATTCAACAGCAATGGGGAAATTGAACGACCCGGCGTAGTATATCTCGCGGAGATACACAACAACCGAGCTTTCCACCCAGGCAAAGGCAACGGCAAATACACAAATCCATATCCAGCGCATGACTGTTATAGAGCGCAAGTCTTTTATGGCATCACTTCCCATCATTTTTCCATTTGTCAATTATATGTTCATAATGCCATTATATAAGAAAATTTTGAACATTTATTTTTAACAATAAAACCGGATGGTTAAAATCTACGCGTTGAATTTTAGTACCGGCTTGGTAATAGCGGACAATTTGACCGCATCCCCTTTTTTGCCTGCAAATTTATTTACAAGAGGGCCATTTTACTCCCGCACAATAACCATTCAGCCAATCAATTGCCCGGCTCTTTATTGGGGTATCTAAAAAACGGCAAAATAAAAATCAGTAAATCAAACACCAGATTTGTGTTTCCTCCAATCTTTTGATATAAATACCTTGAATCGGAATAAACCCAAATTATCAACCAGTTCCCACAAATCGGATTGAGTTTGATATCGGGAGGACAAGGAAATGGATTTTCAGGGGACATACAAAATTGCAGACAATAAGATCATTATAAGGCTCAGGGACAAGGTCTGCGATTCAGCGGAGGAGCTGCTCTCAAGCGAGCTTTTTAATGAGATCCTCAGGCGTTATTTAAAGGACCTTAGCCGAAGAGAATCACCATTTCTTAGGGTGTTCGGGGAAGATCACCATGAGGTAAACGACACAGAGATCAGGCGGTTTATCCAGATGCTGCATATACTGAGCAAACTGCCCATTGATGCGGTGCCTAAGCTGGTGGAGGGAGGAGAGGTGATGATAAAAGATCCCTCCCTGCTTAATTCCCTTGTGGAGAATCTTTACAATTACTGGAGAGAGCACCAGAGGTTCATCATATGCGATTCAAAGGGTGATGTCCTGGACAAGCGGCCCTACAGGACATTCAATACGACAATCGAATCATTGACCCACCTGGTAAGGCAGGTATACAGGGAAATCGAAGAAAACATCACAGGGAATCATCCGCAGATATACCGGCAGGTCCGCGCCGGGGCCGAGGTGGCGGTAATTGCCATGCCCAAGGACATCTCGCTTCCCGGCAGTTATTATAAGAAGCTTCATAACATCCCTGTAATCAGGCAGATCCTCCTTTATCCTCCCCTGCTGATTAACCAGCCCATAAACAAGAGGACAGGCCAGTTTGAGAGGATCAATATAAATCCCCTGGATCTTATCGACTTTGACCCCGATGAGTGGGTCTGCTATCCGGCCAAGGTAGGGACGCTCCTCATTCTGATATATGTTCATGAACGGTTTCTTGAGTTAGGCCTGTCCCTGTGCAATCTCTTTGAACTGGCTGATGACGATTTTCTGGACCGCGATATAGATGCAGTATATTTCTACGGCGCACCGGGTGGCGGGCTTGATAAGGTCGCCCCTATGCCAACGGTATTTTATGACAACGAATCCGACGGTCCTATCACTGCCGCATGCCCGAATGATGATAAATACGGTTATTTCGGGTATCTTAAAAAAATGGTCCTGACCCTGCACAATATAAAGGTTATGAAATCAGGCAGGCTTCCTTTTCACGGGGCTATGGTAAGAATAGTGATGAAGGGGGATAGAACCCTGAGCGTATTGGTTGTCGGGGATACCGGTGCCGGTAAGTCCGAGACACTGGAGGCGTTCCGGATTATAGGGGGAGACAGGATTAAGGACATGGTCATCATCGCGGATGACATGGGCTCACTGGAGATTGACGCATCAGGCATGATTATCGGGTATGGAACGGAGGTGGGGGCATTTGTAAGGCTGGATGACCTTCAGCCCGGGTATGCCTTCGGCCAGCTGGACAGGGCAATCCTTATGAACCCGAGTGAGGTCAATTCCAGGGTCGTACTACCGGTGACTACCTATGAAAATATCATTAAAGGCTATCAGCTGGATATGATCCTCTATGCCAACAACTATGAGGAGATTGATGAAGAACATCCAATCATAGAACGGATTGATGATCCAGGCACGGCGCTCCGCATTTTCCGTGAAGGGACAGCAATGAGCAAGGGCACCACTACATCCACAGGGCTCGTCCATACCTATTTTGTAAATGTCTTCGGTCCGGTTCAGTACAAGGCATTGCATGATGGGATTGCAAAACGGTATTTTGAGGCATTTTTCAACACCGGGATATTTGTGGGGCAGATGAGGACAAGGCTCGGTATCTCCGGCTGGGAGCGCAAAGGCCCTGAGGCTGCAGCCGCGGCGCTCATGAAGATGGTGTTCGGGGACTAAAATAGCAGCTAACTAGCTCACGGATTTCAGTTTAACTGTTCCCAATTGTTCAAAATTTCCTTTGGCATCGAGTTTTTAAAGGCGTAGGTTTTATTTGCTAAGTCCTGAGTAAATAAATTCGTTACCGAATTTATGAATCGAAGGACTTCATTGGGAGGGAATGATATCTTTTTAATTTATTAAATGGATATTCCAGGTATACTCTGCCAAATATACCCGCTTATTATCCACAGTGTTTAGATAGTCTCATTTTATAACTCATGTATTTTCAACCCCCCGTGTTACTAAAACGGGGTTGTTTTCTCTATTATGTTTTGAGAATTATCCTGCAGCATCATAATTCTCAGATTTAGCCTATTATGTTGCAGCCGCATAATTCTTCAATTTACGTTGTTGGGTGGCGGCACAGATCAAAGGAAAAAATTGCGAAAGGAATCAGGCAAAATGAAATACAAGGTACACAAATTTGATATCGATATGTATAACGACCAAGACAAACTTGAGCAATTTCTGAACAGCTTGAAAGGTGAAGTAATCTCAATCGTTCCAAATATTAAGGTGGGGTGGATGGTAGCTCACAGGGTGGACTTTCTTCTCATAGTTGAGAA
>JBFYXR010000182.1:0-7161 GCA_041310455.1 Desulfobacteraceae bacterium
GAGTGTCGTGCCTATATCTCTTCGATTGCTTCTGGAAGGCGGGTTAATATACATCATACTCGGGCTTCTTGGGATTGTGTTCACGGCCATTCTTGCCCATACAGGAAAATTAATGCATGAAGCCAGCCTGCGCGCCCTTGTAATGGGTATTCGCAACGAGGTGCTGAGTTCGGTTCTATCGGTGGAAAAGGCAAAGGAGGAAGAGCTCAATGCACAACTTCAAAGGGAAGTAAAGGAACGCACCAGCTCACAGGAAGAGCTTCAGCTGCGAAATCAGGATTTGGAAAGTTTAAATTTACAGCTGACCATAACAAAAGACAATCTGGAGTCGACGAATAAGGACCTGGAACGCGCACTCAGTGATATCAAGCAGCTTAGCGGCATGCTGCCTATCTGCGCTTCATGCAAGAAGATACGCAATGACAGCGGTTACTGGCAGCAAATCGAAACTTACATCCGGGATCACTCGCAAGTGGAATTCAGCCACAGCATCTGTCCGGATTGTGTCGCAAAATTATACCCTGATTTTATTAATAAAAAATAAATGCCTTGGGGTCGTACTTATAACTAAACCGGGATCGAAGGTTTGCGGACTGTGTTTATGTGGCTGCTTGCCTCCGGTACGGCAAATTTTATCGAACATGAAAATCAACCCGGCGCACCGAAAGCCCCGGGACGAGTTTCATAAAGATAGTTGATATTTATTGCGGATGAGATATTATATGTACATCTTCGACTTTTAAAATATTGATGGAAAAAAACTGAATTCTGATAAGGCTGAAGATTTACTGTTATGATGAAATATAAAGCGATTCTTTTTGATCTCGACGGTACATTGCTTGATACCCTGAAGGATATAGGAAATGCCTCCAACAGGGTTTTATTAAAACACCGGTTTCCGGTTCACCCGATTGATTCCTACCGTAATTTCGTCGGAGACGGGGTAAAGACATTATTTGCACGGGCATTGCCGGCAGATAAAGTAAGTGATCCTCTGATCCGGACATGCATTAAAGAGTTTGAAGAGGAATATTCCAGAACATGGAACGATGAAACAACGTTATATCCGGGTATCTCTGAAATGCTGGACCTTGTCCGTGCCCGCGGTCTAAAAATGGCCGTCCTTTCCAATAAACCGCACGAATTCACCAAATACTGTGTCGAGGCATTTTTTCCCGAATGGGAATTTGATGTCGTGCAGGGAATCCATGCATCAATCCCTCACAAGCCTGATCCTGCCGGCGCCCTGGCCATTGCGCGCATTGTAGGGATTGCCCCTGCATCTTTTCTCTACCTTGGAGACACCGGAACAGACATGCAGACTGCCCGCACCGCGGGGATGTTTCCCGTGGGAGCGCTATGGGGCTTTCGTTCACCAGAGGAGCTGCTTGAAAACGGCGCAAAGGTCCTGGTAAGCCATCCGCTTGAGATTGCGCAATTTCTGCATTTGAAAACCTCTAAATAGAGGGAGCAAAGTTGAACACCATTTCGGACTCTACACAGGCTTCCAATACTTGATCGTTTGGAACGGTACTTTGCAGAAGGCAGCACATGGAGAATCTTCATGGAAAATCATCTTCTCGGTTTGATTAAAAGCCAACCCTATCTGGCGGCGAATATCCTGTATCTGCTATGGCTTGTCATCGGACTCTTTCTGGTTGTGCCCTTAAAGCAGAGGATGATGGTTATTTTAAGCGGTCTGATCAGCATCCCCTGTTTCCCTTTCATGGTGTTGTTTGAAAACAATTACTGGGTTCAGGACAGGCTTGGAGGATGGGTGCTGGGCATCGAAGATGCAATATGTTCCTTTGTGGTGGCCGCTATGGTATGGCTTGTTATTTCAGCGCTGTTCCGCGATAGAATAAGCAGTAAAATCTCAATGCAGGGCGCTTTTAACCGCTACATTTTTTATGCGGGCATATCTGTATCCATCTTTCTGATTCTCTTTTCCATAGAGTTCCTGCCGATGACGGCCCTTGTCCTCTGCAATATAATTGTCTGGATAATTCTCGTATTCCTGCGCAGGGACCTTTTGCTTTTTAGCCTGTCGGGAATGATAGCATATGGCCTCGTTCATTTTTTTCTCATGAAATCCTGCTTTTTATTCATCCCGGATTTCATCCGGACGTGGAATACCGAAAATATATGGGGAATACCTGTCCTCGGCGTTCCGCTGGGGGAGATCACCTGGGCGTTGTTCTATGGCGCCTTCTGGTCTCTGTTCATGGCTTACTCTCTCGGCATCCGCATCCGTAATGAATTCTCGAATGCCGGATAGGGTATAGTATCTATTCATATAGTCCCTTTCTTTATCTTTATGCGTGACGCGGAAAAATAATTCACAACGGCAATGACCGCCCCCAGCAGAAAGACATACTGATACCCGAATGCCTTCCAGATTAAACCGGAAAGAAGCGCAATGGTTATGGAGAAGATATGATCTATGCTTATGCCCATTGACAGCGTCTGGCTCACATCCTCCGGCTTAACAGCTATCTTTTTTAAATAGGTTGCCCTTGCTATGCCGACCGACATTAGAAGATAGTCCGCTATGAAACATGCTGCGGCAACAAGAAACGCTATTTTCTCGGAGAAAAGCAGGCGTGAGAATCCATATCCGATACAGACAAATATAAGCAGAAACGCCTCAGACATAAGGATACGCCTCTCTCCGAACCTGTCGATTGCCATTCCAAGCAGGGGATTAAAAAAAATGCCTATTACACTGCCCACTGTCATAAGTATCGCCACCATCGCGGTGCTTTTGTTAAAGACTGTTACAAGGACCCACGGCGCGAAGGTCAGGAATATCTGTTTGCGCGTACCGAAGAGAATGCAGAGCCAGTAATAGAGACCGTATTCCCTCCTCAGGGTAAATTTTGAATGTTCGGGGTGGAGATCATCCGGCCTCATCCCGTAGAGCAGAAATGCTGAGATCAAGACGCCGGCCGCGGCGATGGTAAAGGAAATTGGAAAATCAAAGTTCAGAAATCTGAATCCAATAAAAACGATAAAGCCGCCTATAATTGTAGCGACATTGCCGGCGCTGTTCAACTGGCCCAATCTTTTGCCGATATTTCCTTCCCTGGCAAATTCCATCCCGATCCCCGATATGAGCGGTAGAAAAATATGCTGCCCGAGGCTCATGATAAAAAGCCATATGAGCATTACCCCGTACCCTGTGGAAAAATGACCGATTAAAAATATCCCCGCCGCCGCAAGGATATGTGACAACGCGGCAAGCCGGCGCGTGCACAGAAAAAAGAAAAGCGCTGAGACAAATATTACCAGAAA
The DNA here is from genome assembly GCA_041310455.1 of Desulfobacteraceae bacterium. Lineage (GTDB taxonomy): Bacteria > Desulfobacterota > DSM-4660 > Desulfatiglandales > HGW-15 > JAFGIC01. The sequence goes on from JBFYXR010000182.1 coordinate 3,295, forward strand.
ACCGGGCAGCTCACGGGGCAGTTCAAGCATGCCGCGCTGGAAGCCGCTGAGGGCGAATGAATCATTCAGGAAATTATTCAATATCGTGTTGACTATGGCGAATGAAAAGCCATATATAAACACCGCCGCGAAAAAATAATAAAAGTCCGCTGATGACGACTTTTTCCGGCTGAACAGGAATTCTTTCAAGTTAAAGACCTCTAATTAAATTGCACTCATTTACTCGTAATCACCCAGACCCCGTGCCAGTCAGCCGGAGGATGATCAATCAGGTCACGGCATTTCGCCCCGTATGATCGCGCAGCGGGATCTTTTTCCCTGATCCCTGAAAATACTGCCATAGCCCCCTGGAAATCGCCTTTGTAGAAAAGAGCCAGCCCCTCTGCAAACCGTTCAAACTCCGGTTTTCTTAGATCAAATTCATCCTGCATCATGGGCTCATAGATGATCACGGGTTCTTTGCGGCCAACGACTGCTACCTTTGCAAGCTCGCGGACCGGGAAAAGACCGTTGAGCTGTTCCATGGTGGAATGGGAGATAATGGTGTATGTCCCGAACTGTTTATTGATCCCCTCCAGTCTTGAGGCCAGGTTAACGGCATCCCCTATCATGGTATAGTCAAACCTGGTATGAGAACCCATGTTACCGACAATGGCAGGACCGCTGTTCATGCCTATGCGCATCTTCAGGTCCTTACCCAGGCGCTCCCTGAACATGGGCCGCATTTCAGCCAGCCTGGACTGGCACCGCAATGCAGCCCTGACGCAGCGCTGGGCATGATCCGGCTGAAGCAAAGGCGCATTCCACAGGGCTATTATCGCATCCCCCTCGTATTTGTCCACTGTGCCGCCTTCTTCCTGGATGATATCCGTCATGGCTGTCAGATATTCATTAAGCAGGGTTGTCAGCGCCTCCGGCTCCAGCCCCTCGGAGATGGATGTAAATCCCTCCAGGTCCGAAAAGAAGATGGAAAGCATCCGCCGCTCGCCGCCCAGCTTGAGGTTTTCCGGATGCTGAATGAGCTCTTCAATGACTGCGTGACTCAGGTACTGCCTGAAGGCATTCTTGATGAATTTCTTCTGACGGCCCTCAGTGGTATAGTAGATGAGTCCGCTGCTGAAAAGAGTGATCACAACGGCTGTTTCCTGTACTACAACAGGCAGCCAGAATCCCTCATGATAGGCATAAAGACAAAGACCGATCGGCGCAACGATGAAAAAGACATATACCATAGAGCTTTTTATTATTCCTGAAACGGAGGATGTGGCCAGACCGGCCAGGAGTGCAATCAACAGTGTTATAACAATGGCCATTGCCGCAGGCACAGGATTGATAAAATCATTTGCAAGCAGATTATCCAGTATGGTTGCGTTAATCTCAACTCCGGGATAGATGCCGGAAACAGGGGTGACCCGCAGATCAAGAAGGCCGGGCGCGGAAAATCCAAAAAACACATGGGCATTTCTGAATTCATCCGGATTAATTGCAGGTTCTTCTCCATTCTCAATGCGGAGTTCACTCTGTATTACGGCCGCGGCGTTGTATGCCTTGTGGGTCCCCGAAGGACCCCGGAAGTTAAGAACAGCTTCTCCCCTTTTATCGATAGGGATCTCCCTGTCACCCACAGTGAGCTTGCCCGGAATTATTTCAATGACAGTGTCCGGTTGTCCGGCCAGATAGGATCCCAGTGCAAGAGAAGGAAGGACCTTTCCATCAAAGACATGAAACAGGGCAGCGCGCCTGTATACGTTATCCCCGTCAGGGTTGAACTGTACATCACCAAGGATCCCGGCTGCAGCCGATACCTCGGGGACAGGGAAAGAAGCGTGAGAAAAAACGATCCGGCTGCTGTCCATGGAAGTGAGCCAATCCTCAAGGCCAGAGACCTTGAACACAGGTTCAGCAGCATAAGCAGGCCAGTTCTTTTCATCTCCTGCGCTATTGCTTAAGGAAACTGATCCGATAAAGCCCTTATAGTCCTGAATAGCGGCAGCCAATGACTTGTCGTCATCAACTCCATATACGGATTGTTCCGTGAAGAGCACATCAACTGCCAGCGACCTGGCGCCGCTCCGCCGGCAGAATTGGATTATAGCGCTGTAAACCTCCCTGGGCCAGGGCCAGGAAAGCCCGTTTTCATTTTCAGCCCAGTCCAGGGAATCCTGGTCAAGGAGTATCAGCCGTATCCTGTCTGTTGTTTCTGCGGGTTTTGCCATCATGTTCACCCGCAGGTCCCATGTCTTTTTCTCCCAGAAGTCCAGGAAGCCGGGCAGGTACAGAACAAGCGCCACCATGGCCCCTATCAGACCGGCCATCAGCCCCAGCGCCATTTTTTTTGGAATAATGGTTGGAATATTCACTATAACCTTTTTGGTTTCCCCTCTCCCCCAATTAGCGCCTGAGAGAGGGTAAAAGATCTATGAAGATGAAATAATATGCTGCATGAGGGATCTTAACACCTGTTATATGCCGGCAATGGCTGCCATGAAACGCTCCTGGCGGACATTAGGTTCGACGACGGGAGTAAAATTCTGTCTGCCCTGGATCTCCTTGATCCGGTCATTCGGATCGGGATGAGTTTTAGCAAAATCCATCCCGCCCTTCTTGATATTTTTGCCCATCACCTTCAGCATGTCAATCAGGCCCTGGGGATTATAGCCCAGACGATTAACCAGGGCTACCGAAGCCTGATCCGCCTGATATTCAAAGGCCCGCGAATACCCATTATTGATAAGCGAGTTTGTTATATCGGAAATCACACCGGAAAAGGTGTCGGTCAGTTGGGCAACCTCACTGGAGCCGAGGTTTTTTGCCCCCTCGGTGGCAATAATTGTGAGCGCCTGTGTTGTCCTGGCCTTTTCGATGGACTGCATGCCGTGTCTCAACTGTACATGTCCTATCTCATGGGCAAGTACGGCAGCAAGGGCGTCTTCCAACCGGCAGCACCGGATAAGCCCCCTTGTGACGAATATGTGCCCTCCTGGGGTGGCAAAGGCATTTATATCACCGGAGTCGAGGACAAGAAAATGGTATCCGCCGAATATCTCAGGTTTGTCGGAGGCAGCGGCAAGTGTCTGGCCCAGTATGTTCACATAATCGTTAAGCTGGGCGTTTTCATAAACCCTGTACCGTGAGAGTACAACAGCGCCTACAGCGCGCCCTATATAATATTCCTGTTCGGGAGTGAATTCTTCGAGGCTCTTGGCCACTGCCGTCGTACCCTTCCGGATGGAGTCTCCCTGTTCACTGGTGATAAGCCCCTTCTGCTCCCCCAGCATTGAGCCAAGGGTCCCTGCCGTATCAACAAGGGTAGAGCAGGATGTAAAAGCCATTATGGCCATTGCGGCTATACCGGTTATTAATAGAAATCTTTTCATTGTGCACCTCCTTCCGATGGGGCGACAACCTCTCCCTCTGCAAGGAAAGTTTTCATCAGTTCAGGTTTCACCTTGAACGTCTCCATAAGGTTGATCCAAGTATAGTCGAGTGTTTTGTTCTGATTCATAAAGGACGCCTCAACCTGGTCATTGAATCCCTTGCCGGCAAGTGCCAGTTCATCCTGACTTGTACCGGATTTGACGTTAGTCTGCCCTGCCTTGAGGATGATCCGCTTTGTGGTCAGGGCCGATGCATGCATCCATCCCTGCGGCGTCCCACCCTTTAAAGAGACCTTTGTCCAGGACCCGCTCTTCCCGGTGACGGTAACGCGGTCACCATATACAACCTTCGCGACTATCTTGCCCAGGAAAGACGGCGTGGCGCGGACCTCGCTTTCTTTCACCTGAACGCTCATCGTCTCTTCGGCGTTTACAGCCGGAGAAAGGCCCTGGACGACAAGCAGAACAAGACAAAATATCATGGATCTAA
>JBFYXR010000185.1:0-2750 GCA_041310455.1 Desulfobacteraceae bacterium
ACCAAAATGCCTGATTTTTCTCTTTGCAAGATCTTAACCGGACATTGCTGAACACAACCGTTTTTTAGAAGTATAAAGGGGTTACCTTTAAGTGTCAATTTCTATCATTTAAAGGTAATTGCCTTCGGGGCACACTTCTGCTAATATGCCCGAAGACAAAAATAGGATGTATTCCTATATCTGATGTGCCGGTTCACCCTGTCCGTAACCTTATTTTAGGCAATCAAATAACTCATGATCAACGCCATCGAAACCATCGGTCGAAGCGGTCTTAATATTTTTCTTTCCCTGCGCGCCACCCTGTCGCTGGCCGCCAGGATCGTTATCCGCCTGTTCGACCGGAGGGTCTATAACAGCGCCTCACGCATGGTCTTCATGAATCAGTTCTATTTCACATCGGTGCAGATCCTCCCCCTGTTTCTGTTCGTAGCCGTAGTTTTCGGTTCCATGGTCAACGGCATGGCCTTTCAGGTCATCAAAAACCTGGGCCTTACCGATTATCTGGGGCGGCTGCTGATGGGATTCGTTGTGACGGAGATCGCTCCCTTTATTACCGTGCTGCTTATAGCGCTGCGCTCCAGTTCGGCCATTAATGCCGAGATAGCGGTCATGAAGGTAAATCGTGAGCTCAACACGCTTGAAACCTTCAATATAGACCTTATAGACTACCTGTTCGCACCGAGGGTGCTTACCGGGGTGCTGTCCATGGTGCTTTTGAGCAGCCTTTTTTCCATGATGGTCCTGGTGATCGGGCTTTTTGTCTCAAGCGCCATATTCGGCACGAGTGTGGATGACTATATCGGCATCCTGTTGCAATCCGCCTCTCTGCAGGATATTGTCATCGTGCTCATCAAGTGTGCGACATTCGGTTTTTTCATTACGCTTATCCCTATCAGCCGCGGTTTGAACGCATCCCGGGAGGAACTGTCGAGCATACCTGTCGCGGTGCTTAACGGCATGGTAAGGGTATTCCTGGCAATCGTTGTCATAGAGGTGCTGTCATCGATAATAAGATTCATATAAGGCTTTTCGAAGGCGAGTCCGAGCTTGAAAGGGAGCTGCAGGGGTTTATCTCGGAACATAAGGCTCACGTCGGGCTCGTGTCTACGGATGCTCCGCTTATATCCAACCTGGCCATATGGAGCAATATCGCCCTGATACGGCAGTACCATCAGAACATGCCCCTTGAGGAGGCGAAGACCCTTGCCCTGGAGCTTCTCTCCCGCATGGATATGGAATCTATTTCAGGGAAGAGGAATTCGGCCCTTACCACCGAAGAACGCTTCTACGCGATGCTCCTGAGGGCTGCCATGGTCACGGATGCCATCCTGGTGCTGGACAGGCCGTTCACCATACTCACCAACCTGCGGGACGGGAAATTTATAATGGATACACTTCAGAGGATCGAAGATTTGATTGCAGAGGTCCATATTTTTGACTATAGTTGGGCAGAATCATGTTACGGGGGATTTGAATGCCGCTGAAAACCGAATTCAAGGTTGGTCTTTTCATTATTATAACAACCCTGCTGATACTGGCTGCGATCGGGTATGTTGCCTATAAAAAGGACGTCTTCTCAAAGGTCTATACCTACACACTTTCTTCCAGCACGGGTGAGAATATCACGGTTGGGACGCCCGTTGTCTTCTGGGGCTTTAATATCGGAAAGGTCAGCTCCATGGAGCTTACGGAAAACAGCGTCCTGATCCAGATCAAGATCCCGGAGAGGAATAACAGGGTCATCAGGACAGGCAGCAGGTTTGTCCTTGAGAAGCCCCTCCTGAGCTCCTCCCGCATTATTGTCTATACGGATAACCTTAACGCGCTTCCTCTCCAGGCAACCGCCGTTCCGCAGCTTACCGCCTCGGATGATATCAATGAACTTCTGAAACGTGTGCAGACCATAGCTGAAAAGATGGACAGGATCGCGGGCAACATGACGGCGATCACCGGGGACATGGCAGACCCCCAGGGGGATGTGAGCCGGATATTGAAAAACGCCGAGAGTGTAACTTCACTTCTGGCGGAAAAGGAATCCCTCCTGGAGATGCTTGTTGGCAATAAGGAAAGCGTCAAGACGGCCCGGGAAATAATAAATGCCGGACGTGATGTCGCGGTCCGCACAGACGGGGTTATCCGGAAGATCGATACCCTGACATCGAAGGCCGATGAGCAACTCTACGGCGGTGACGGCGTTTTCAGCCTCCTCCGGGATATCCTCAGTGATCTCACAGCAAAACTTGAAAAGGTTGAAACCACCATCGATAACCTCAATGAGGTCAGCGGCAATACAGCCGATGCCACGGAAGAGCTTACCGCGCTTAGAAGCGATATTGACGAGGCCGTCATGGCCATAAGGGTTCTGGCTGAGGACCTGGATTCCATTATACCCTTTAAGGATGAATCGGAGATCAAGCTGCCATGAAAAAGATACTCTTTGTTGTCTGTCTTATCCTCCTGTTTGCGGGGTGCGGGTTCAGCCAGAAGCCCCCATGGCTGATTAAGAGCAGCAAGGGGCTTGAGACCTTTGAGGCCAATTTCCTTTCCGGCGCGGAACCGTCCGTAACGGAAGCCAATTTTGCCGTGGCTGTTGAAGAGATCAAAAAAAGCGGGGATCTCAACCTTCTTCAGAAGGCATGGCTTACACGGATGGCCCTGCAGGGGGCAGTCCTGAATGAGATGGAAGAGGGGGATTACAGGCAGATTGCCGCTGCCGGACAGGTCCCGGCTAATGAAAATTATTATATGTT
>JBFYXR010000186.1:0-6462 GCA_041310455.1 Desulfobacteraceae bacterium
AGCGGACAACCCGCCGGGGCCTGCCCCGATCACTGCCACATCGGTTTCAACTTTATCCGCCCCTTTCTTTGCGTCTGTTCCCTGAGACCATGCATTTCGTGAAGAAATCCCCAGGCCTAAAAGCGCCGCAGATCCCCCTAAAAGTTTAAGAAATGTTCTTCTATAAATTTTAGACATATTTAATACCCCCTCTTTTTCCTAATAGCTGAACGTCTCACTGAACGTATAATAAGGTTCAGGCAGTTCGGGTCTCAACACGGGCATTGTTTCAGGACCCCAGGCCTTGTATGGATTGGGGTTTGCCTCATGACCGGGTTGCAGGGCCTGCCCGCCCCCACCCGCGCTACCGTCACAGGATGGTTTTGTCCAGATAGTGCTGCCGGTCTCACTGCTGATCTGGGGTGTATGGTCATAATACATCTGTATATGCCATATCTTCCATTCTCCATCCTCTTTCACAAAGTCCACGCCATACTTTTCCCACCACCAGTTGCCTGACGCGACAGGGTTGCCGTCTTTATCCTTCTCTCCCCTGAAGCCGACTTCCACACCCGGCGAGTACCATACCCCCTTTGCTGTTTTTCCGTCATCGGCTATCACTATAATAGGGGTCGTGTTAAGATGCATGCCCCAGATGCCCTTCCGTGAGCTCGTATCGCCGGTTTTGCCGTAATCAGCCTTGATCGTATCTAGCCCAATCATAACCTGCTGGGGCTGGGAAAATTTGGCGGTTGCGGCATATTCCCCGTCTTCCTTTACCCATATGTCCTCGATCTCCTGGAGGTGCATTGCTGTTGCATGATAATAATTGTGTCTGCTGAGCACATTCTGGCATTCCCATGATGCGCGGGCCCGCTCTGCGTCAGAGATCACAGGCCTTGAATCCTGTTTTTGACTACAGCTCTGGAAAACGGCTGTGAATGCAATAAGACCTGCAAATATATTTATAAAATAATTGATTTTTGTTTTCATGACTTACCCCCTGGTCCTGGATTGCATGACAAGGTTTCTGTCCCATAACACCATAATTTATTGTGCTTCTATAGCTTAATAGCAAAGGTCCCGGCAGAAAGAAGAAATCCGCCGGGACCGGATAAGAGTTGATTAACGATTAGAATTTTACAGAAAGTACGGCGCCGTAGGTCCTGGGATTTCCGATCATCAGATTTCCATTCCCGTCCAGAAATTGTTTCACAGCGTAATTTCCCAGGTTATTCACATAACCGCTTAAGGTCCATTTGCCGTCCGGATCGGAATAGACCAGGTTAACATTCTCTATATGATACGCCTCCTGCCATCTTGCATCACTTGTATTCACCATACTGGTAGTATAATTTCCGGTATAATTACCAAGAGCATCCTGCTCGTAATTTAGACTCAGTATCTCGGCTTGAAAGTTTAGACACGTTTCGGTTGTATACCGGATATCAATACTGGCCTTCAGGGAGCCGCCGTTTGCTAAAAAGAAACTATGGCTGTAGTTGGCTGCCACGTTCCAGTTGGGGGCCTGGGGCATATCCTTTCCATTATAATCAAGATCCGGAAGCCCCAGATCATTGACTACATCAGGCCAATCATGAGCAAGATCGGTAAAATACTTTTTTATGTATGAGACGGACAGATCGAGCTTATCCTGGGCAGTAATGATCGTGCTTGTCTGCACGTCAAGGCCGTATACTCTTGCGTCTCCGTAGGTTTTACCATCCACCTCATACCGGTTGTCAAATGTTCCGTTATTGTCCGAATCGTACGCCACAAACAAAGGAGGCAAATTTGCAAAGTAATTTTTATAATCATAATAATAGGCAGAGACGTTCAGCTGAAGCCTGTTATTGAGAAATCTGTTCTTGATGCCTGATGTGTAAGCATACAGTGTTTCGACAGGCGAAAGATTCGTCGTGGCGCCGTTCATGCGATAACTTGAAGACCAGTCCGCATAAAGCATTGAGGTGTCAGCCAGGTCATACTCAAAACCCAGCCTGTAAATCGGGTCATCGAACAAAGTCTTATCCTTTCTATAGAACTCCGCTTCACCTGGCCCCCGGCCGGGAATGGAATGAGACGTCGTACCATTTATGTGATGGCTTTTCCGGGCGCCTGCGGTTGCGCGGAAGCTGTCCGTAATAGGATAAGTGATATTGCCGAATATCGCCTCCATCTCATCAAAACTGTCAAAATAGTCATATCTAATGTCAGCAGGATTATCTACGCCTACCATATCTGATTCCCGCAAATTCACTGATCTGTATATATTGACCCCAAGAATCCATTTAAAAGGGAAATCCGCAGAGGATACCATACGCGCCTCAATATCCTTTTCAGTCCCTCTGGAAACTTCATCCGTATCATAATCCGGAGCCACCATTCCGGGAGGAGCCATGCCGGGCGCAACTCCTTTAAAGCTGCTGGAGTTCTTCAGGTAGGAGGCTATTACTGATAGGGTTCCGACATTGCCCATATCCCAATCCATGCGGGCCGATGTCTTTTTGATTTTTTCATTATTTTGTTTTCCTGCGCTTGCCTGACTTGAAGTCCATGGATTATCCTTGTCATCCTGATTAATAAACTGCGCAACGCTGGCAAACCCCTGACCGCCTGTAGTATTGACTTCTCCTATTAATAAAAAAGTTAATTTTTCATTAGGTTGGAACAGTGCCTTGAGACGGGCTGACTTTTTGTCTTCGTCCATAGCGCCGTTGGTCAGATAGCCGTCATGCACAGAGGTGCTGAAGGCTGCACGCACGGCCACTTTTTCACCCAAAGGGGCGTTCATGGATCCTTCCGTATGCAGCAGGTTATAATTGCCGTATTCGAGTGTGCCTGCTGCCTCATACGCGGCTAACTTCGGGTTGGAGGTTATTACATTCACGATGCCACCGGGAGAGGCGCTTGCGTATAAAGTACTCTGGGGGCCGAAAAGCACTTCAACGCGCTCAATATCATACATATTCTGGTTGCCCTGGTTCCTGTTGGTATATACACTATCCTGGTTCACGGCTACTGACGGGGTGTATACGCTTATGCCGCTGAACGGGGAGTTGTCATTGCTGACACCGCGTATCGAGACCCTTATTCCATCAGTGTTTGATTGGATTAAAACGCTCGAAATATTATCAAGTATTTCATTAATATCATTCTTGCCGATCTCCTTTATCTCATCGCCTGAAACGACCTCCATGGCAATAGGCACCTTCTGCTGGTTCTCCTCGCGTTTTTCGGCTGTTACGGTAATCTCCTCAAGAGTGAATTCCTCTCCCCCCTTTTCCTCGGCATAAACCAATAAAAGGTCGCTGAATACAAAGCCGACAAGAAAGACTGCCATTAAAATCATCATCAAAGTTTTTTTCATTTTTGCCTCCTTCATCATTTTGATATTGTTTATTAAAAAAAGGTTACGCTTACTCTCTTCCGAACATGCACAGGAAATCTCCTTTAACTCGACGCGCGTATGTATTCTGCGGCGTTTTTGGCTGCCATTAGCCCGGTAGTATACGCAAAGCTGGTCGTGTTTCCGGACAGGTAACCGGGATAGGTGTCCGCATACATGGTGTTGACGTCGGACCCGCCGGCATAGAGGCCGGGAATGGGTTTGAAGGCCTCGTTGACAGCCTCTGTCTTATGGTTGATCTTTATGCCGCCCAGGCCGCCAAAGCTGTCACAGCAGAATTGCGCGGCGTAGTATTTGGGCCCTTTGAGCGGCAGGAGGCTTGACGCATCTTTGTAGAAGACAGGGTCTTTGCCGGCCTTGCAGAAGGAATTGTACTCGGCAATCGATGCCTTGAGCCCATTAAAGTCGATGCCCGTCTGCTTGCATAAATCCGCCAGAGATTCTGCGCCATACACATAGGGGTAGTTCAGCTTTTTGGCCTCGGCAACAATCTTGTCGATATCGGTCACCTGGGCTCCAAATCCGCCGCCGGGCGCCCCTCCGCCTCCGGATGCACTGCCGGGAGCTCCGCTAACTCCAGGCGCACCACCCCTCCCCGTTTCTGATTTTTGATTCCTGTAAATATCCGCGATTGTGCTGTCGAACATTAAAAACCCGCAGCCTTTGGTCTGGCGGTGGATAGCGTTTGCCATCATATATCTGTCGGATAGTGCCTCGTTCATGAACCGCTCTCCCCGGAGGTTAACCATCAGATTGGGATTGGCGAGAATGCCCCAGTCCATCCTGGTTCCCTGAGGACCGCCGTATATTGGCATCCCTTTGTAGACATCCATCATCATCTCAGATCTGGCGGCGCCTGCTTCCCATGCCATTTTAATGCCGTCACCGGAGAGATTGGGCATCTCAAAGGTGTAGAACAGATCCTTTTTATAGGTGTAGGACGTGTATTTCTTGATCATCTCCGGGCTGCCCATAAAGCCGCCGGTTGCTATAATCACTGCTTTTACGTCTAACTGCATTTCCTTGCCGGTCTTATCCTGGGCGACCAGACCTGTTACTGCATTTCCGGTCTTTATGAGCCTTTTTACCGGGGTTTCCATAAATATCTGTATGTTTTTATTGGCCTCAGCCCTATCCGTGAGCACTGAACAGGCGGCAAAACCCTCATTCGGGTAATCGGGATGAGTTGCAAAACCATGCATAAAGTTGGTCTCCGCAAAACTGCCGCCCTCGGCCTGAGTCATAGGGGAGAAGATCAGCCCCTCGTCCTCCAGCCACTTCACTGTAAAGGCGGTATTATTGATGTATTCGGAGGCGATGCGGGCATCTATCTTCCAGTGATTAAAGTCCATGAGATAATTGAAGGCATCCCTGGTGGTGCAATTCTTGATGCCGTATTTCTCATGTATGTGTGTGCTTGCGCCGAAGGGACCCATTCCGCCGTTACGGGTGCCTCCGGTTTTGTTCGTTTTTTCAAACAGGCATACCTTCATTCCCAGCTCCGCTGCGAGCAAGGCGGCGGATAGTCCGCTGGGGCCTGCCCCGATCACTGCCACATCAGCTTTCAGTCTACTCACCTGCGCCTGAGAGCTTCCCCCTTGAGCCAGCGCATTTCGAGAAGATAGTCCCAGGCCCAAAATCGCCGACCCTTGCCCTAATATCTTTATGAATGTTCTTCTTGTAAATTCATACATTTTCGCTCCTCCTTTTTGTCGTATGGATTTCCAATCCCTTTATTTTGTAAAACTCACATTAACGACAAGCAGACTGTTTCCAGAGACTGTCTCTGAAACAAATCCAGATCATGGTCATTTGCCTATATTAAGAAATGCATTGAACATTGAATGCTCCCGGGTTTATTGAGTTCTTTGAGAAGAATAGTAAATAGTCGATGATTACATGAGGAATATTCAGTTGAATGGAAAAACAAACCCGTTTGAATAGAGAGAGATACACTGGATGCGTAATGTTGCGAACCGTCATATCTAATATCATCCTGAGAATTTATAAAATTTCTATCTGATTTTATTTATTTGATAGGTCGAGTCTTTGGAATGAGATTTAGGATAGAGTTATATTGATTTTATAATGGAAATATATTTTTTTCATATTTTGTCCATATTCGTGCCATATTTTTTATTATGAAAAAACAATTCAAATCAAATCCAGCATCATTTATAAAAAAGCCCCCTGTTTTTTGACAGAGGGCTTTTAATTAACAATATTTTTCAGATCAGTTTATACAAGTTTTTTCATAAGGTCTTCAGATACTTCCTTAACGCCCGGTTTTCCGTCAAGCTCTATGATCCTCGGCGTCTTGTTTTTAGAGGAGAGTTCTTTAAAATAATTGATGGCTGCCATTGTGCCGGTTGCTGTGTCGTAGTAGATATTGTGCCTCTTATCAATGGCCTTTTCATCCTGGTCGTCATCCCTTGTGCTCAGCTCTCCGCCGCAGACCCTGCACCGGAATCCGTCAGGCTTAATAGCGTCGATAAAAACATTATTGGGATGATTGTTGTCATTTACGCACAGACGTCGGCCCATTATCCGGTTTTTGGCGATCTGACGGTCAAGGATTATCTCTATAACTATATCCAGAACGATTTTCTCGTTTTTAAGCGCCTTGTCCAGCTCCTGCGCCTGGGTCAGGTTTCTCGGAAATCCGTCCAGGAGCCACCCGGTTACACAGTCCTTCTCCTTGATGCGGTCCAGTATCATGGGGATGGTAATGCTGTCCGGTACAAGTTCCCCGCGGTCAATATAGCCCTTGGCCTCTTTGCCCAGATTCGTGCCCCTGGAAATATTATCTCTGAAGATAACGCCTGTCTCTATATGGGGTATCTTCAGCTTCTCCTTGACAATTGCCCCCTGTGTCCCCTTACCGCTTCCATTTGGTCCAAAAAAAAGTACTTTCATCACCTGACCTCCATTTAATTTTATTAAGCGAAGATATTTAATAAAACCTTTCATGTCAAGAAACTAAAGGCATTTCTTGTTACTTCTTGTTTTAATTTTTAGCGGGCATAGTCCTGACCACAAGCCGGCGCAAGTATTTTCCCTTTGACACACAATGT
>JBFYXR010000187.1:0-3369 GCA_041310455.1 Desulfobacteraceae bacterium
AATCAGGCTGGGCGAGACAGTCAGGCTGGCCTATGTGGATCAAAGCAGGGAGACCCTTAATCCTGAAAAAACGATATGGGAAGCTATTTCAGATGGAAATGATATTATTGACCTGGGTGACAGGCAGGTGAATTCGCGTGCATATGTATCCAGATTCAATTTTACAGACCAGCAGAAAAAGGTCGGAATGCTTTCAGGAGGCGAAAGAAACCGTGTCCATCTTGCCAGGATGCTGAAGGGAGGGGCAAATGTAATACTCCTGGATGAACCGACCAATGACCTTGATGTAAACACCCTGCGCGCCCTTGAAGAGGCCCTGGAAAACTTCGGCGGCTGTGCTGTTGTGATCAGCCATGACAGGTGGTTCCTTGACAGGATAGCAACGCACATCCTGGCCTTTGAAGGAGAGAGCGACGTCTGCTGGTTTGACGGCAATTTCACGGAATATGAGGAGGACAAAAAGGCCAGGCTGGGAGAAGAGTCAATCCGCCCCCACAGGATCAAATACCGCAGCCTGACAAGGGCATGAAAGAAGAAGATAGGAGGTTAAGAGGTTAAGAAGTTAGGTGGCTGAGTCCTTCTCAACTTCTCACCTTCTTATCTTCTCAACTTCTGCTTTAAGCCCTGCACTTAAACAAAAAGCCCGGTCATCGACCGGGCTTTTAATCTTATCAATATCAATATCTATATCTTTGTGGTCCCTTTAGGGTAGAGGAAATGAGCGAGGGCGGGATGGAGTATCAGCGCTCCTATCATGTTTACCATAAACATGAAGGCCAGCATTATTCCCATATCCGCCTGAAACTTGATGGGAGAGAATGCCCAGGTCGCGACCGACACCGACAGGGTAATGCCTACCAGCATAACCACCTTTCCGGTGAAAAGATCGGCCCGGTAAAAGGACTCGGCGAGGGTGTGCCCGGCCCTGAAATGCCCCAGGACCACATTCAGTATATAAAGGGCGTAATCAACCCCTATACCAACACCCAATGCAATTACAGGCAGGGTTGACACCTTTACACCGATCCCGAGCTGCGCCATTACCCCCTCTGCCAGAACAGATGTAAGCATAAGGGGAAGAATTGCGCAGATAACCGCCCTCCAGCTCCGGAATGTGACATAACACATTGCAATGACAACTGCATAAACCATGAAAAGTATTATGCGATTGGCCTTTTCAACCACGATGTTGGTGGCCGCATCGATACCGGATGATCCTGCTGCCAGGAGAAACTGGACATTTTCAGTATTGTTGTCCCTGCCAAATTCCTCTACAAGCTCTACAACACTCGTGAGAGTATCGGCCTTATGATCCTTAAGATAGACATACAGCGGGATCAGGTCGCGGCTCTCGTTATACATCCCCATTCCGGCGTTGTTGGCTATGAAATTCATCATGGACTGGTTGTTAATAATATCATACCATTTCGGGCTGCCTTCTGTTATCCCGGGACAGACCTGCCTGTCCATAAGCGCCAGTGAATTTGTTGATTCAACGCCTTCGAGCTGGCGAAGCTCCCACTCAAGGGCGTCAGTCTTCATAATCGCTTCGGTGCTTGTAAACAGATAATCCGGAGTAGTCGCCACCATTACAGCAAGCACATCGGAACTGGCGCCGTAGTTTGCAACAATAAAGGCATTGTCCTTGTTATACCTCGAATCAGTCCGCAATTCCGGGGCGCCCGGATCAAGGTCGCCTATTCTCAGATCCTGTCTCATCCACAGGCCTATTATCAGCAGAGGTATCGAGACAACAACGGCTATTGTGGCATATTTCCGCTCCGCGAACTTGTCCAGGAATTCATATAACGGGTGCCTTTTCTGCCTGGTCCTTCCTGCCTCTTCATCAATGAGGCTCCTGATCGCCGCCTTCCGGCTTACACCGAAGTAGCTCAGCAGGACGGGCACAAGGATAAGGTTTGTAAAAATAACGACCGCCACACCCAGGGCAGCGATGATTGCAAGCTCCCTGATGGCTCCTATATCGATAAGCATAAGCACGGCAAATCCGAAGGTATCGCATATCAGGGCAGTCACGCCTGCGAGGAAGAGCCGGCGAAATGTATAGCGGGCGGCAACAAGCTTACATGTCCCGCGCCCTACATCCTGGAGTATGCCGTTCATCTTCTGTGAGCCATGGCTCATTGCAATAGCGAAAATAAGAAACGGCACCAGAACCGAATACGGGTCCAGCTCATAGCCCAGTGCAACAGATATCCCAAGCTGCCAGACCACTGCCACTACAGAACACAAAACCACTACAAATGTGCTTCTCGGGCAGCGCGTGTACCAGTATAGAACCCCAGTTGAAATAATCACTGCAATAATGAAGAAGAACATGATCTGACGCACACCGTCGATCAGATCGCCCATGACCTTGGCGAAACCGGTGATATGGATCTTTATGGTGTCTGTCTGATATTTGTCCCTGATGACCTCAAGCCTTTTAGAAAAATCACCGTAGTCTATGGGATTGCCTTCAGCGTCAGTGGATAATAAAGGGACATTTACCATACTCGATTTATGATTAAGTGCGACTATCTGGCCGATGGTTCCGGAGCGTTCTATGTTCCTCCGGATCTGCTCCACGCTTTCAGGGGATTTATCATATTCGCTTGAGATGACAGAGCCGCCTTCAAAACCCTGCTCTGTTATCCCTGTCCAGCGTGTTCCAGGTGTCCACAGAGACCTCACGTTCATCCGGTCCACTCCCGGCAACAGAAATGCTTCATCGTTTACCTTCTGCAGGACATCGAGATATTCAACATCATAGATAGTGCCGGCGGTATTCTCCACGCAGATGCGAACGGTATTTCCAAGACCGCCCAGATCGGCCTTATGCTTCAGATAATTGACAATGTAAGGATGGCCGGTCGGTATTGTCTTTTCAAAATTGGCGTTAAGCTTGAGGTTGCTGATGAAATATCCGCACGCGATTGTCATGAGTATGCACAGGATAATTATAATAGTGCGGTTATTGAATACTACCCTTTCCGCCCACATTCCTGAGCGCTCATCAAAATCCTTAGGGTCCTTTATTACAGGAAAAACCTCGACATTCATTTCGTGTTTCATTTCTGCCCTCCCTTCTCCTGGGAACCTTTTGCCGGCAGCTTTACTGGAATAGCGCCGCCATAGCCTACTGACATTAGGGTATCCTTATTGATTTGAATAATTGATGACAGGGGGCCAAGACGAGGAACATCAAGCACCTTTATCGATCTGCCGTTGTCATAGCTTGCCATGATAACTCCGGCCTGGTTTGAAAAAACCATTGTCCCGTCCTCAAGGCGTATGGCTGATGAAAATGAAACTTCATTGGGGACTTCAGTTTTGTTGAATGTCAATCCCTGATCTGAAGACCAGTAG
>JBFYXR010000193.1:0-12701 GCA_041310455.1 Desulfobacteraceae bacterium
AAAGCAGGCAGCCAGGTGCCTGTAAACAAAATAGGGGCTCTGTTTTGCCGGCCATATGGTGATGCCCGACGAATCCCACATGGCCACGGCAGCCGGGGGCTCCAGGTATCCGGTTATAACCCTGCCTGTCTCAAAGCGGTCTTCACGGACAAGGTCCGATTCTTTAAAGGCCTTTTCCACGTCACCGAAGTCCATGTGGAAATCCCAGCTCAGGTTATTCCTTGCATAATCATGGACCTGTGGAGCGCCTTCCTTCATAGCCTCTTCCGGGTCGAACACGCCGGGCAGGATTTCATATTCAACATCAATGAGCCCGGCCGCCTCTTCAGCCGTATCCTCATCCACTGCTGCAACAGCAGCGACCGCCTCTCCAAGATACCTTACCTTGTCAACAGCAAGGGGTGATTCGTCCCTTGTTTTGGGCATCCACCCCCATTTCCATCCGCCAAAGTCCTTGCCTGCAAGTACTCCCTTGACGCCCGGAAGGCTTAAGGCCCTGCTCGTGTCGATGTTAAGGATCCTTGCATGGGGGTGGGGGCTCCTCGCTATCTTGCACCACAGCATGCCCGGCATCTCATAATCGGCAGCGTATTTCGCCTCGCCCGTTGCCTTCATCCTGCCGTCAATCCTGGGGATTCGTTTTCCTATTATTGCATATTCCTCCATAATCTTTTCCACCCTTTCGCTTCGCTCAAGAGAGACGCAAAGAACGCAAACTTTCTAGGTTATGGCATCTTTCCCTGATTTGGGTAAAATGCCGTGAAACATGCCCCCTGAGCAAGACTGAACAATGAGTTTTATTCGCAGAAAACCTTTATCAACATTCCCATCTCAGGAATGCTGATAAAATTTATTCTCTGCGACCTTCGCGTCTCAGCGGTGAATCACTTTTGCGATAACCTCATATTTTGGGCTGCCGCGCTTATGGATTCAAATATCTTTGTATAGCCTGTGCACCGGCAAAGGTTACCGGATATGCCCTCCCTTATCTCCTCCTGTGACGGATCAGGATTCTCATCCAGCAGTGCCTTTGCGGACATGATCATGCCCGGGGTGCAATAACCGCACTGCGTGCCCGACTGCCCAACAAATGCCTCCTGTATGGGATGGAGTTTGTCACCGTCGGACATCCCCTCAATAGTCATAATCTCCTGGCCATCAGCCTCCATGGCAGGCACAAGGCAGCTGTTCACCGTCCTCCCGCCCATGATTACCGTGCAGGAGCCGCATTCGCCCTCGCCGCACCCCTCCTTTGTCCCTGTGAGCTTCAGATCCTCCCGTATAACCTCCAGCAAAGTCTGCCAGGTCTTTATCTCCAGCTCGCATGGCCTGCCGTTAATGGTGAATCGAATCTTTTTTCTCTCCATTGAGTGAACTCCTAATCTAAAATATATTTAAGCCCCCGCCTGACCAGCACCTCCACCATCATCCTCCTGTACTCGGCAGAGGCCCTGTGGTCGTCAATGGGCTTTGCATCTAATGCGGCCGCCATGGACGCATCATTAATTGTTTCATCACAAATATTTGAACCTGCCAGCAGTTCCTCTGCTTTTAATGCCCTGATGGGTTTCGGAGCAACAGCTCCCAGGCCTATTCTGATATCCTTAAAAAAACCATCCTCTGAACGACCTAGAACAGCAACCCCTACAACGGCAAGGTCCATCCTGCTTCTTGGCGAAAGTTTTCCATATATTCCTTTTGTCTTTTCATTCATGGCTGGAATACAAATCTCCTGAAGGATCTCATCAGGCTCTAATGCGGTCCTGCCCGGGGCCTTGAAAAATTCATCAATCCTGATCGCCCTCTCCCCTCTTTTGCTGATGCATCTCAACTCTGCATCCATGGCAAGAAGAGCGGGCGCAGAGTCTGCTGAAGGCACGGCATTGCATAAATTGCCTGCAATTGTGGCGCGGTTTCTGATCTGAATAGACGCAATGCTGCGTGCAGCCTGGGACAATACCGGATATTTTTCTTTGATGACTGTTGACTCGGCCACAGACCGGACACTTGCAAGGGCGCCGATCCGAAGCCCGACCTTTTCATCATATTCCACGTAATCCATGCCTTTAATGCCTTTAAGGTCGACAAGGATCCGGGGAGGGGGCATAATTCTTTTTTTGATCTTGGGGATTACATCGGTTCCGCCGGCATAGACCTTATATCTTCCCGGTTCTCCCTTTGCCAGAATGTCAAGGACCTCATCGACAGTGTCCGGCCTTATATAATCCATCCTCGGCAATCGTCTGTAAAAGACAGCCATATTATTTATCTCCCATTTTCATCTGAAAGAATTTTTTAAAAACTCACGCTTTCGCCTGGCAATGATTTTAAATGACGCAGGGCACAAGGAAACAAACGTGAGGGGCAAGGCGTAAGTCGTAAAGTCAATCGCTGTTCTATCCCCTTACGCCTTACCCCTTATGCCTCACTCGTTGCGCCCTATTTTTTTAAACGCCTTCCCCTTGCGCCATGCGCCTATTATTCACCCTTCACTTATTTTTCAATCCCTGTCCTGGCAGAGACACCTTTCGGATAGTAGTGTTTCACCTCCTTCATCTCCGTCACCAGGTCTGCAGCTTCAATAATAGCCGGGTCTGCGTCTCTTCCTGTTATAACAAGCTCCACATCATCAGGTTTAAGACCTATCAGGTCAAGGAGATCTTCTGTTGTAAGCAGGCTGTATCGTACTGCCACATTAGCCTCATCCAGCACGATAATATGGTACCTTCCGGACAGCATTGCCTCTCTGGCCTCCTTCAGCCCATTTTGAGAGGCCCTTATGTCCTCCTCCTCCGGTGTGCCGCTGATAAAACAGCCGCTCCCGTACTGCCTGAATGTTATATTGTCTGAGAGTTTTTCAAGGGCATGAACCTCGCTGGATTTAATACCTTTCATAAACTGTGCAAAAAAAACCTTAAGGCCTGCACCTGCGGCTCTCAGAGCTAATCCCAAAGCTGCAGTTGTCTTGCCCTTCCCGTTGCCCGTATAGACCTGGATATATCCTTTCATTATTCTGACCTATTTAAACGAATAAAATATTTTTACCGCTATAGACTTCACTATCGCACATCAGCGGGACATCATACCAGCAAGAAAGCAGTCTTTAACTCCCCCTCTTAAGTTAAGAGGGGTTAGGGGGAGTTATGTTAGAACAGCCAGCATCAATCATAACCCCTCCCCACCTCCCCTTTCCTTAAGAGGAGGAGAAGGCCACCACCCCCTAAATCTAAGGGGATGCGACGTGTATACGATGTGTTAGTTGCACGAACAGTTCGATCCGTCACGCATTTTTACTAATTAATTAAAAATACTGCATATTCTCAAGGCAGGATAAATATGTCAAGTATTTGAGGTGTCTCCATATTGTCATGCGGAACCCGGCAGCCCGGAGACTCAGCATGGCGGATAAACAGGCTATGACATGTTCAGCTGATGCCCCGGCATATGCCCTGAACAATTACACAGGCGGACGGTCGTCTATCCAGGTTGCATAGGGCTCAGGGCACGGTGGAACCGGATCCAGTTCCCTGTCAAGGGCATACATCCTGAAATAGGTAGTCGGCTTATCCCTTTTGATTCCAGTGTAGCCGGGCATCCCGTCCGCTCCTCCCTGCATCTTTGCGGGGATCTGGTAATCCACCCAGCTCTTGTAGAAGGGGCAGCGGAACAGCCTGTACCAGTGGTAGTGCCATATCTTCCATTCCCCGTTTTCCCTTATGAAATCAGCGGCAATTCGGCCCCAGACCCATGTGGCCACGGGCTTCGCATTAATGTCGAAGACCTCTCCCATGCGCGGATCGGTCTCATGCCCCGGGCAGTGCCAGACACCGCGCGCTGTCTGGCCATCGTCTGCCACTACAATCTGCGGTGAGCAGAGGTTGTGCTCAAACATGACACCCTCGGCTGGGCCTGACCCGAATATATCCTCGTACATCTTTTTGATATGGTCATAGCCGACATAGACGCCATGGTCTGCAATCTCCGCGCTGGAATCCGGCCTGTCGGCAAAAAACAGGTAGTGGTTTCTCTGGCTGAGAACCCCTTCCTTGTAGCTCCTGACATGACAGGTCATATATTTGCCCATAAGGCGCTGGATTTCATTGTAGGAATTCAACCGTTGTATCTCATGCTCCAGGAATGCTATTCTTTCTTCAAGAGTACTCATAATAATTTGCCTCCATAGATCTGCCAATTATTCCATCTGTTAAGAAGTAGGGGCGGGTTCTAAACCCGCCACCATCATAACCCTCAGTAAAGGGCGGGTTTGGAACCCACCCCTACATATCTTGGCCTTCACCTTAATAATTGCTAAGGAATTGAAACCCTTTGCATTGATTAATTTTTATCAACCGTCAGCACAATGTTCCCTTTATAATCACCGGCGCTGATTGACTTTTTAACGCCGTCAATCGTCATAGCAAGCTTATATCCCTTGGTAGCAGTAATAGTTGAATCTGAGTCAATGGTCAGGCTGGTAAGGTAAGATAGGCCGGTGACTGTCCATTTGGAACCATTGGTCAGCGAGACGATCACGCCGTTGTTGATGGCCTCATGTGCAGTATTAGTGACCACACCGAATAACTTATAGTCTTCTTTATTCACGTAAAGGACAGACTTGGGGTGATGTGCCTCGGATGCGGAGATCACACCGGTGATGCTAGCGTTATTGAATGTAAGAACCATATTTTTCCCTGAAGCCCCACCGCCACCTGGCATACCTCCGCCTGCACCAGCAGAAGAGGCTCCGGGAATGCCAGCTGCGCCCCCCGGCATTCCGCCACCGGCGCCTGATCCGCTGCCCGGTCCCCCGGCTGCACCGCCGGCTACGCTTGTTGTGGCAGCCTTAGTCCATCCGATAGAGTTGTAGAAATTGCCTTCTAATTTAATATTGGAAAAGATGCCAGTCGCAGCCTTTTCGGTAGATGTGTGGTCCCAGGATGCAATTTTTTCAGGGGCAGTGGTGGGCTCGGTGTAGGGTTTCCCGGTAGGGCCTGGATCATCAGGATCCATCACCTGCATGATAACTCCATTCCCTGGTTTCAGTTTTGCACCTTTGGAGCCGTCCACGGTGACCGCTACGGTTGCGCCTTTGTTAAGGAAGATGGTCTCACCGGTGTTGAATATTGTTCCTCCGCTTACATCAATTGTGCCATCTCCGGTGCTCATTATGCCGAATCGTTCTGAGTTGATGACAGTGCTTTTATTCTTAATCGCTTTGAGTTCTTTGTCGGTCAGACCGAGCTTAAGATCGGTGTTGAGCTGTGCGACGGCCTCGGGAGTGCTATCACCGTAAAAGAGAAAGCCGCCTTTTAAGGTACTAACGTCAAAGGCAACTTTGAATTCACAGCCAAGGAACCTTTCAGTAGCATTGCCAATGGCATACGTGCCATAGCCACCGATGTTGCCGGTGATTGAGATTTTGCTGTTAATGGCAGTTAGTTTAGGGGTTGTGCAGCCATCAGTGGACAGGACGCCCCATCCTTCAGCTGATATGGAGGTGTTTATATAGGTGGCCTGGGTGTTGACACCCAGCAGGTTTGTGGCGCGGCAGTTGCCTAGAGAGCCGCCTATCGGGAATCCTCCCCTCATCTGGGTAATATCGGCGTTGCCGGCATAATCCTTCGGGAGCACTCCATCCATGGTCTTTATGGTAGAGTTCTTGACGATGACGTTACTGCCTCCTCCGGCGATGACGGCTGTGCGTACCACTCCTTTATTATTAATATCAGCGCCATCCACAACCAGCCGAGTGTCAGCTCCGGTGGCCACAATGGCCGCGCCCTGGCCGGCAAAATCGTTGCGGCCGTTGCCGGTTAAGTTTATTTTGACCTTGTTAAGCGTGTAGCTGCCGCCGGCTACATAGATTCCATTAAAAGATTCACCGGTTGACCTGATCTTGATGTTGTTAATTTCAAAGCCGGTCGGCTTATTGCCGGATACTGCTGCAAGAACAGATTTTGGTTCTACAACGCCTGTTTCATCCAGGTAGACGGCCTGTCGCAAGAGGAAAGTAACATTCTGGTAGGGCGCCGGGTTATTTGCGGTTACCGTGAGAACAACATCGCCCTTATATTTTCCTGGAATAAGATATGTATCGACACCTGCTGTTGTGACAAGCTGCTGCCCTGTTTCCACTCCATTGACCGTTAAAGTCAGACTATGCCCATCGGGTGCAGTGATTTTAGCTCCCTCATCGATGGTTAATTTTTTCAGACTGGTTGTCTCAGAAACGTTCCAGGTTTCACCTGCCTTGATTGTTACATTATCAGATTTCGCGGCCAGAGCCTGTTTGGAGGCAGAAGCAGGAGCTTGAGCATAAACCGGCAGGGACATCGCTACGAAGCAGGTTATGATTATAGTTAGGATAAAGCCTTTGATGGATATTTCTTTAAATCCGCTTTTCTTGATCAAATTCATTCTTCTTTCTCCTTTATGAAAGACATTTCAATATATTGATATTCAAAATATTGATTATGATTTTGGCCAGATTTCTTCAAAATTTCCTCCCATCTTAGGGGAGGATACAGGTGGGGTCTTAAGGTTTTGCTTTCAATATAGATTCTTCACAAGACCCCCTCCTGGCCTCCCCCTTAGAGGGGGAGGAAATATGACCCTTATCAAGACTGTTTCTCCATAACTATTACAACACCTTTATAGATTGTTCCTGAGTCGAGGTCCTTTATAACCGTGCCTGTGGTATAATCGTAGAATGTCTCATCATTATCTATTTTACAATCCTTATAAATTAAGCTGATAGCTGAAAGCTTATTTATTTACTATCTCATTTAGCCTCCCCCTTTCCCTGCGGTCAAAATATACCTTGAAGCCGACGGCAACCAGGGTCGCAACAACACCGCAGGCTGTAATGTAGATCCATCCTACCGTATAAGCTTCAGTTGCATCTTTGAGTATTCCGATTACCTGTGGACCAAGATATTGTCCAAGACCGTTTCCCAGGAAAATTATAGCAACGATCGGCCCGATATCACGGCCTTTGAGGAATGTGGGCGCCATGGAATTAACAAAAAGGGTAGGCGTCAACTGCAATGCCTTGGCAATCATGATCCCTGTAATATAGACAGCCTTATTGTCGGTTTGCCCCATCAAAAGGCATGCCCCTACCATTGAGCTCAACGCACCGCTTACAATCAGCATGTTCCAGCGGCCAAACTTATCCCCGCACCATCCGGCCACCAGATTCACAAAAATTGCAAGAACCATTCCCATGGATAAAATTTGGGCAAATTGCACCGCATCAGTCCCCCAGACCTCGCCCATTTGCAGTACGGCGAAACTGTCGATCACCCCTTCTTCACTTGAAAAAATGACCAGCAGGCAAAGCATCCATACAGAAGGCATTGCATAGACGCTTCGCAGTTTTGGCTCATTAGGGTTTACAATGGTTTTATTGGACTTAAGGGTCTCTCCCTCCGCAGCGGCATTTCCCCTGTAAAAGATAAAGAAGATTATTGCGGCAACGGCAACAATAACGGCAAAAAGCTGGATGGCCGACTGCCATCCGGATGTCTGGCTCATATATGCGCCTATGTTCTGCGCAATAATGGTGCCAATATAGCTGACTGCTATGCCGATGCCCAACATTCTGCTTCTGTATTTATCCGGAACAACGACAACCGTTGCAGCGGTAAGGGCGGGAAGAAGGAATCTCAAGCCGATCTGCCAGATTCCCCTTCCTGATAAGGCCCCGGTGAAATCACTGCTAAAAGAGAGTAAAAACAGGCCTGCAATCATTAAAACTACGCCTGACAGAAACACCTTCCTGGCGCCGAATTGCTTGATTGCCATTCCGGCAGGCACGGCGCATATAATGGCCAGGACGCCTGCCAGACCGGCAAACAGCCCGAGCTGCGCCCCGTTCATCATTATTGTCTTTTTGATAGCGGGGATCAGCGGGACATAGGCCATAGATGGAATCAGAGCCAGACAGTTTACGATAATCAGGATCGAGGCGGTCAGGATCCATGGCCGAAGGTTTTTGAAATTATCCGTTTGATTCATAGTAATACCCCTAAAAATGACATGTGCTATACATTAGTGATCTGATCAGACTAATAAGATCATCCTTCCGGGAATGGTTCATTTGTTGCGATAAAATTATTGACCCGTTGGTAAACGGAAGACAAATCATCCTAGCTATGGAAAAGTTAAGTTTGAATGTTTGTTAAGAAGGGCTCATGGATTCGCACCCCTTTATCCTGGCGTTAATAACGGACATATGTCGGCACTATATCTTTATACCTGGCAACAAGGTTTCCCCAGTCCTTAGGCAGTTGTACCTTTGTTATTGAAGGTCCTCCGTGATCTCCGCCACCTCCGTATGCCACACCGCTGGCACCGTAATTACTGCCGCCTACAACAATCAACAGATGTTCTGTTGACCAGAATTTCCTCGCAGAATGAGACGGATCAACCGGGAGTATTACATCCTTCGGCCTGTGATTATTTCCAGTCAGCCATCTTATGTTCCACTCAGATGCCGGCTTGCGGGCATATTCAACAACGTATGCAAGTATATCCTTCTTTGTCCAGCCTTCATCAGCCAGCTTTTTAGCGCATCCTGGCGAAAGTATAAAGGCGCACCCTAGATCCCATCCGAGCATATCAACTGTGCACATGCTCCGTAATATCCCTGCCGCATCTTTTCCTGATACTGATGTACGCTGGGAAGGCCAGAAAAGGGTGACAGAGCTGTCTTCTCTGTTAAAACCGTAATCAGAATGCAGGGGCTGCCATGGGGTGACCTCCTCATTCTCAGCTATACACATACCGAATCTCGACTCATGCCCCATTTCAGACATATCCTCCAGTATGGGCCGCACACCGCCGATGTTCATGATCATGAATGCGATGGCACGCGCGATGGTTGAATTTGCCTTATAATAGGGGCTCATGATCGCGCCGTCACTTTTCATATTCAGATCACGGCGTATCGGGCCATTGACAATAATGAGGGGGGCCCAGCTTGCCACACTGCATGTCCAGCCCTCAAGGTGTATTACAGGATCAACCATGCCCTCCACTGCTGCGATTAATATAGGCATGTAGGTTGGCAGACATCCGGCCATAACTGCATTAACAGCGATCTTTTCCACTGTAGCCTTGCCCAGCATCGGAGGTATTCTGGCCACTACATAGTCCCGCGGGAGGTCAGTCCCTTTAAGCATTTCTCTGACAGCTTCTTCAGTAGGTGGAACTATGGGTGCACCATTTGTCCAGCCATTTTTATAGAAGAAATTGTTTACTTCTTCGATGTTGCCCTTGTAAACAAGCCTGGAAAGATCCTCGATCTTTGCAGGAGATTTCTCTTGCTCAGTTAAAGGCATTGTCAGGGCACTGATGATTTCATCAATAACCGGAGTTATTCCCGGTCGGATGATGGCATCCTCTACCTCGGCCAGGGAAAACATCCCTGACATATCCATAATCCCTGTTTTAACCATCCTCAGGCAAGGCACCTGCCTGGCTGATGCACCTCTCTGTGCCGGCTGTGCAAGATCTTCCTTAACCAGCATAACAACCGGTTTACCTAAAGTTTCGATTGCAGCAGAGTTATAGGCAACAAACATGGAACAGGAACCTGCGTCGCCATATGCGCTGATAACGGCATCAACATCCTTAAGCCACTCCATAAATGAAGGTTTATATTTATCGTCATTCATGATTTCAGCAGTATCCCTGGGATATTGATAATGAGAAAATTTTGCCTTCGGAGTTCTCTCTTTTATCTGCCTTTCGACTTCCTTCAGAATAAGCGGAGAATGCTCTTTAAAATGTGAAAAAAGCCCGATTGTCTTTCCGTTAAGGTCATTCAATCTCGGCTGCATAACTGCAGAACCTGATCTATCTACTTCAGCCCAGGGACTTAAGACTTCGTAATCCATATTATCTCTATCTCCTTAAAATAATTCATTCTTGATAGTTTATATGTTCAGGCGGCGGGGGTCCCCATTTGTCAGGGTTCGGCCCCTCGTCCGGGTTGAAGGAGCATATACGGCCCGGCTCATCAGGCGGCCAGTAGGGCGGCGGGGTGCGGCGGCAGTCGGGATTCCTGAGCCAGCCCTGATCAAAGGGAGAACGAATCCAGCAGATCGCACGCAGCTTCCTGATTTTCCAGACACCGTTCACGTTAACATATTCATTGTCGTACTTGCCTGCGATCCAGAAGGCCACATCACGCTTGGTCATTGTCTGCGGATCGAACACCCGGTTGGTGTGAGGGCCAAACAGATGCCACTGCCCACGAGCGGTTTTCCCGTCCTTTTCTACGACAACAAGAGGAGTTGAGATGGTCAGCATGAGAAAAAGCATGGCATTGGGCGTATTTGTATTGGCCATGCGAGGTCCTGATTCTGAAACGGGATTGCCGTCCATATCCACCCTGCGCGCCATGGTTTACCATGCCCGCTTTACATGTTCCGGGACGATATACGCGCCGGCATCCATTATCTCCATCCTCACTTCCGGATCATCATGCGCGAACAGATCGTCCCAGACTTCGGCAATCCTGCCGTTTTCAAGGTAGTAAATATATCTGGCATGGAGCATCTGGATCTCCTGCATATCTATATAATATGCCTGGCGTTTTACTTCCTTTTCAAGGGCTTCAATCTTTTTAAGCAAAGCCTCATTTTCCATTGATGTCCTCCCTAATTAGTTCATTAATTGACCTTCTTTTCATATCCCTTCCAGTATGGCTCCCTGATCAGGTTCTTCTGTATCTTTCCGCTTCCTGTCATTGGCAGGCTTTCACGGAACTCAACCGTTTTGGGCTTTTTATAGCCGGCCAGGTTCACCTTGCAATACTCTACGATTTCTTCTTCGGTTGCCTTCATGCCATTTTTCAGGACAAGTACCGCCTTGACGGCCTCACCCCACTTTTCATCCGGTACGCCTACAACTGCTGCATACAATACGGCCGGATGGGAATAGAGGACATCTTCCACGTCCTGTGAATAGATGTTCTCCCCGCCGCTTATGATCATGTCCTTTTTCCTGTCTACTATAAATATAAAGCCTTCTTCATCCATCCTGCCCAGGTCGCCCGTATGAAGCCAGCCGTCTCTTATAGTTTCTGCGGTTTCATTGGGCATATTCCAGTATCCCCGCATATTCCTGTCGCTGCGGGAGACTATTTCTCCGACCTGACCCCTGGGCTCCTCATTGCCCTTTTCATCTAAGATCTTAACTTCACCTTCAAATGCAGGCTTGCCTGCAGATTCAAGCCTTTTCAGTTCCTTCGGCGTGCCTTCAAATTTGTATTCATTCTTCTTGAACCTCGTAAGATTAAGGGTCTCTGTCTGCCCCAGTTCCTGATATATTATTGGACGTCCGAAATAGGCCGTGCATTTTTTTAATACCACAACAGGCATGGGAGCGCCCGTGAAGCCGATAGTCTTCAGTGCACTGAGGTCATATTTACTGAGGTCGGGATGATCCATCAGCCTGATGATCATAGCCGGAACCATACAGACATAGCTTATCTTTTCCTTCTCCATTATCCTTAGCACATCAAGCTCGTCAAATTTCTCCAGTATAATAGATGCAGACCCTACCTTATAAACACCAAACTGGTATGCGGCAGTGCCTCCTACATGAAAAAATGGCATCACGCACAGCGCAACATCATCCGGAGTGAGGGCACGATTGGGAAGGTTGATCTCCGCCAGCAGGCTTTTATGGGTATGAACAGCGCCCTTTGGCCGCCCTGTAGTCCCGCTGGAATAATATATTGCAGCATCATCCTCAGGACTCAGGGCATTTACTGGTTCAGCAGCTGCATGGCCCCTTATAAGATCCTCATAGCTATGCATACCTTCCATATCGCAATTCAAAGATATGAAGTTCTTAACACCCTGGATATCATTTCTGATCGAATTGATAATTTCAATGAACTCCTTTGCAACGATAACCGTGTTGATCTCCGAATTATTGATCAGGTAGACCAGCTCCCTTGCCACTGATCTGAAATTCAGGGGCACGCAAACCAGGCCTGCCTTGGAAAGTGCAAAGGCCTCGAAATACTGGGGGCAGTTATAGGCCAGGATCCCGATATGGTCTCCTTTCTTAACGCCCATACTTGAAAGGGCATTTACCAGGCTGTTTACCCTTTCATTTACTTCTTTAAATGTGTACCGCTGGTCCTTAAATACAAATGCGGTTTTGTCCGGATATACTTCAGCGTTTGTGACTAACATGTCTCGAAATGTCTTCATCTTTATTTTCTTTTAAATCCAAGAGATTAAATTGTGGTTGCATCAAGATATTCGGGCAGGATCTTCATCTTAATCCATGACCGTTCTTAATAGACTAATCCATCCCAGGAGAGGGCCGGGGATGGATTAGTCTCTGGCTCGAGGCAAGGATGCTATTTACTTATTACCTCTTGCCATATCAAGTGGAGTTAATGCGCCTCTTACATTCATTTCCAGTGTGTAAACGGAATCTCCTCCTGCGATAAAGAGTGTCTTGCGATCTTTGCCTCCAAAAGTCAGATTTGCGCATCGTCCTGACATCGGAATCTCTTCAATCTTTTCGCCTTTCGGAGAAAATATCGTAACACCTGCATCCCCTGAGAAATACAGATTGCCCCTCTCATCCAGCTTGAAACCGTCGGTTGATTGTTCACAGAACACCTTCTTATCAGTAAGGGTGCCGTCAGGGTTAATCTTATAGGCCCATGT
>JBFYXR010000194.1:0-4264 GCA_041310455.1 Desulfobacteraceae bacterium
CTTTTTCATACTGATATCCTCTTGTCCACATATCAGGATATGCTTCCAGCTCGAATGAAGTTGAGTCATCGGAATAACGAAGGCCACCTGTTAAACGTAACTGATTTGTCACAGGATAAGTAACATTTCCATACGCAGCCTTAATAGTCTGGATATTCGTATTGATTCTCCATGAGTCATCGCTGCCAGTCATGCTGTCAACATAGCTTGACTTATACCAGTTAATGCCTACAATCCATTTAAAGACTGAACCCTCGGAAGAGGCCAGACGACCCTCCAGGCCTTTATCTTCCCCATTGTCATATGTATCTGAAATTACGAAAACTCCCTCCATATTCTCGCCGGCCTGCCTGGTATAAAAATTTTTCTTCGAATATGCAGGTACAATGGTAAGGGTCCCGAAACCCATATCCCAAGCTATATTTGCAAATATCTTCTTTGAAACCTGGTCTTTTGTGGAACCGGCTGCGCTTGAATAGGCGGTCCATGGATCATCCCTATCATCCTGATTTTTAAACGCCACGACGCTTCCGGAGCCATTTCCTGTGTTCTTTTCGATTTCCCCGGTCAGCAGGAGAGATAATTTGTCATTGGGCTGGAACAATGTCTTGACGCGCGCAGACTTCATATCCTCATCATCCATGCCGTTGGAGACGTATCCGTCATGGGCCGAGGCGGAAAAGGCGGCGCGCACGGCCATTTTACTGCTTACCGGCGCATTGACATAGCCTTCCATATGCAGAAGGTTATAATTTCCGTATTCGAGCGTCCCTGAAAGGTCAAAGGAATCAGTCTTCGGTGTCCCTGTTACAACATTTATGACGCCTCCAAATGAAGTGCTCGCATACAGTGTGCTCTGTGGACCGAAAAGAACCTCCACCCTCTCGACATCATAAAGGTTTGAACTGCCCGACTTCCTGTTTGAAAATACACCGTCGGTATTCAAGGCCACAACAGGGGCCGTTGTCGGCAATGAATACTGCTCCGGCTTATCATCCGCCATGCCGCGTATTGAGACCCTTAAACCGTCTGCATCCTTGTTGAACACAACATTTGAAACGTTCTGAAGTATCTCGGCTATATCGTTGCTGCCCAGTTCCTTAAGCTCATCCCCGCTCATGACCTCCATGGCGATAGCCACCTTCTGCTGGTTCTCCGCGCGCTTCTGTGCCGTTACGGTTATCTCCTCCAGTGTAAATTCTTCCATGTCCGAACTCTGAGCGTAGCCCGATTTGAGATCACAAAGAAAAATGCCAAATCCAAATAACAACAGCAAAACAAAAAATCTTCTATTCATAATTTCCTCCTTTAAATTGTTATTATGAGTGCATCTACCATTCCGAAATCCCTTCAGATGATCCGCCGTATCGTAAAGCCTGCTTAACATCCTGAGTTCGATTTTAACCATGGATGGAATCGTGAATTTGAACTGCTTTATTTTGACTCACAAGCCCGGGATTATACGCCGATACCCATGCTTTCTGATCGGCCGGCTTATAGTGGCGACTTCATCCCTTCAATTTAAATAGTATTTATATTATAATATACATTGATAATATTATTTAGTATTGTCAATATATATATTATGTTTTATTTATGACTTAATTATGTTTTTTCAATGTCTGATGCAACGTTAATTAGTGTCCATCCATAAATAAGGCTTTAATGGATGGAGCGTTCAGTTGTCAGCGATCAGCCAACCTGTCGAATTATAAGACTTTAGCTGAAAGCTGAATGCTGAGTGCGACTCGACTGAGCTCGCCGAAGTCTGACGGCTTGAATCCAAAAACGAGAGGGATGGACACTAATGAACTCTGAAAGGATTTACGGGGCTTTTTCGCGGGATTACGGATTAATCGGTTCTATGCCAAAGTCTCGCACTGGATAAAGTGGCGGGAATATTTATAAAATAATTTGATCGATCCTTATCGGGTTATATGCAGGAAAAAATACAGGATCCTTCTCTTTCTTTATGATTATGGCCAGGTGCCGGCCTTTTCATCACTTATTAACTCTTTCTCCGGACAACCACCCTTTTTCTTCTCCTTACAAGCCTTCGGGGTTTTTTTGAAGCAGCCGCAGACGCTTCCTGTTCAGGCGATGTAACGTCCTTTTCTTCGCCCTCATCCCACGGGAATTTCTGCCAATGGAGACATGTCGTCTTGGGGCATTTTAAAATCATATTCCCCTGACTGTCGGGGGTCTCGATCAGAAACGGGTTTTCACACTTGGGACAGGCAAGATAATAAGGTTTTCCCCAGCTGATAAAGTTACACTCTTCATTGGTGCATTTATAATAGGATTTGCCCCTTGCAGTTGTGCGCGGCACTATCCCTGAAGTCCTGCACAGGGGACACTTCATGCTGAGTTCCTCAACAAATGCGGCAATCTTTTTTTCTATATCATCATCTTCAGGCTCCGAGTCAAAATCCTGATCATATCCCCGAACCGGCACATGTTCATCAATTGATGACATATGCCCGGCATCTCCGTTTGATTCATGCCGGTCATGGGAAGCGCTGACCTGGAATTCAGCCTCTTCCAGGCTATGCTCTCTCACCTCCGTGCTCAAGTCCGATGCATCATGTTGTTTATTCAACACAACCGGCGTAGCTTCCCTCTCCGTTCCATCCTGTTCAGGTTCGAGTGAAGGGATAGGGATCTCGGCCCTGTGCTGGGGGGGCGTCCATGCCTTGGTCTGAAGTTTGCTGTAGATATCCGATGGCTTGACATCAACCGGAATGATCTTCTTCTGAACCGGCTGAGCAGCAGGCCCCGCCGAAACCTTCAGGTGAGGAAAATACTTCCCTGTATCCCGTTGTTTGGAATCGGGATCTCTTAACAGGGAAACGCCCTGCAGGTTCAGCATCTGGTCAAACTGATTAAGGGCTGTTCTGAGTGTTTTCCGGCTGGAAAGGACCTCGTCGATCATCTGCCCAAGATAAGCAACGAGATTAAGGCCGGGCATCTTGGGGAAAATCCTGTCGAAAAGCACCGCCATTTTCATAATTGGAGATCCAGGAAAAAGCCTCCCGTCATTTTCAACCCTGATATACCCCTTCTCACCCATGGCTGCGATATATGCCGCCAGGTCGCCTCCGTGCTCTATGTTCATATCCGACATATCTTTCATCAGGCTTCCATTGGTGTATCTTTCAGGCGGCAGATAGGGGAAGCCCTCGATCTCCGTCTCACGGGTGGCCAGGAGAATAAGGCATGACACAGTGAATATATTCAGGGGCAGTGCCTCTATCCCCTGCCTGACGCCCAGAAGCCTGTCAAGATTGTTACCAAGGATTTCATCAAATTGAGGCATGATATCCTTTGCCGGCAGGGTTTGGGCGCCAGGTGTTTCCTGTTTGGCCAACCCATCTTTTTCCGAGGTATTTTCTTTAGGCGTTTCCATCCTGTTAAACATTCTCCCTATTCATGGTCATCATGTGCCTTCGATATCTAATATAAGCCTCCGGACATCTATTCCCGTTGACGCTATCTCAGGCGTTTTCTCCGGAATCGTTTGTGCCGATCTGTTCGAGTGCCTCAAAATATCTGTCCTGCATGCCCTGGCTGTCACTGTTTATTGGCTTACCTCCGGAATTGTCTCCTGAAAAATCCCTCACATCAGCCGAGTGCCCCTCATTTTTTTCAATCACATCTTTTTCAGTGCCTTCTCCGGCAGCCTCAGGATTCTTAAATTCATGAGGGTCTTCCGGCGCCTTATCATCCTTTTTATCAGAGACCTTTACGGACAGATATTCCCCGTCTCTGTTTATTAGGACCGAAAGATTAACCTTGACGGTGAACTCCAGCTTATAGGCCACCTGGTTATTAAAGGCGATAATATCACCTCTTTTATATTCTATGTCTTCATCGATCCCCAGATTGTGTTCCGTTAAAAAAATATTTTCTATCGCTCCCCAATCAAGATCAGCGGTAATAGAGTCGATCAGATCTTTCTCCCCGCTTTTTATTACTTCTGAATTCGTTATCTTCATTTTCCGGCTCCTTTATGCTCTCTATTATCTTGAGTCTCTGGTCATGATCTCCTTTGCCAGCGCCAGATACGACTGCGCACCAGGAGAATTGACATCATAAAACAAAAGCGGTCTACCGATGTATGCAGCCTCCTGGAGCTTTTTATCCCTTGGGATACGGGCATCAAAGACCATATTGCTGAACCTGTTTTTTGTCTCTTCCGCGATCCTTTCACAGAGCTCATTATTTATATCGACCATGGTTAGCAGTATTCCTTCTATGCGCATGG
>JBFYXR010000196.1:0-5655 GCA_041310455.1 Desulfobacteraceae bacterium
TTACCGGCTGGAAATACAACACAGGAGACGGCATCAAGATGGCTCAGAAGGTGGGTGCAGATCTGTGGCATATGAATCTGATAGCCTCTGCCAGCGCTGCAATCGAGACGCCGCCGATGCCTATGGCCTGGATGTATCCTTCAACCAAGGCCAATGGATTTATCTGGGTCAACAAATACGGCGAACGATTCGTTGCCGAAGGAATGCGCGGAGGTTGGGATGCCCATAAGTCGTTCATGGGTATGGTGATGTGGGATTGGAGAAGAGATCGCAAGGATCCTGAGTACCCTTTAGCCCCACACTACCTTATCTTTGATGAAACAACCAGAAAAGCAGGCCCGATTGCGGGATGGGAAGGTATGGCAAACCAGATAACCCCGAAGCGTTTAGGGGGCAATGCCTCTGAATGGGGCGCAAAGGATGGCGGTTGGAGCCAGGATAACAGTGTGGAGATAGAAAAGGGCTGGATTATGAAGGCGGATACCATCAGGGGTCTTGCCGAGGTTATTGCGGGGCCGGAATTGCCTGCTGAGAAACTGGAAGCGGCGGTAAATAGATGGAATGAATTCTGCGATGCAGGGGTGGATAAAGACTTCGGCAGACCGGCCAAAGAAATGGTTAAAATAGTTACACCTCCCTATTATGCCGTTCGATACTGGCCCGGCGGCTTCAGTACCCATGGGGGCCCAAAGAGAAATGCAAAGGGGCAGGTGTTGGGCGTAGATGAAAAGCCCATAGAGCGGCTGTACTCAGCAGGGTCGCTCGGGCATACCCATGGGCAGGTATATAATATGAGCGGGGCGAACTACTGTGAATGCTTTGTCTGGGGCCGCATTTCCGGCAGGAATGCTGCTGCTCTGAAGGCATGGGCATAGAAGGCCAACAGGGGGGCGCGCCCCCCTGTCACCCCGGTGTCAGGTCTGCACGGGCGGTTGCCCAAGGCGCCTTATTGTTGCGAGGGCGTCTTCTCAAGCAGCTTCTTCAAATACGGGGAACATCCCACAACCCGGGAATAATTATCGTTCCCGTTCTCTTCAATGAATCCCCACTCCTGGAACAGGGCCACTGCATGTCTGACTTTCTTCTCCGCCTTTGTGCCGTCAGAGAGGCCAAGGTGTTTCCATGTTGAATCCTTTGTCCATGGCGTGTAGTTATTGCTTATAAGGTATTCTCCAAGCTTGCGGTAGTAGCTGGTCTGGAAGAACCATCTGGCCATGCGATATTGGGATTCATATGAATTGATAAGCCGCTCCCAGTTTTTTGCCTTCGGTGCCAGGTCCGAGGATAGTGGCCGGGACATCTGGCCATCCGGTTTAATTGAGGCAGAGGATCTTGCCTGAGACACCCTGCCATCCGACTTAACCATGGCAGGGGATCTTTTTTGACGCAGGAAATCCTCTGAGTTAAAAGAGATTGATGACCCTTTATGAGGCAATAGATCCACTGATTTAAAGGAGGTCGGGGATCTCTTCTGAGGCGATAAACTGTCTGACTTAAACGTCTTCAGAAACTTCAGAATCACCTCGTCTTTTACATTAACAAATTTCAGGCCTTTCCGGAAAACCTGAAGGAGTTCATTTGTGTGATTTTGCAGTGCCGCTGTCCATGCATGAGATAACGCCATTAATTTTGTATTTTTAATGATAGCCTTGTTGAACATGTCCGTGTCAGATATAAAGACATCCTTTTTTATAATGATGAGCTGATCCAATAGGGCAAGGTCTTCATCTGTCTTGCTCAGACATACCTGATAAAATGCCGCCTTTGCCAGGGCCAGGGAAAAGAATTGCCAGGAGTCACCATTTGTCCAGATGAAGTATGGCGCCTTCTTTGCCCTGCATTGCCTCAAGCCATCTTTAATCTGGGGGTGCTCAATATTTTCAGGGGGCAATTCGTCGAGCGTCCTGATTTCAATCCCGACCGGAGTTTGACAATTGAGGATCAGGTCCAGCCGGCCCTTGATGCCGGGGTAGCCGGATTCGCAGATAGTGTCCGTTCTGTCGTCCCAGCCGAGCCCCTCAAGTAATGGCACAATCAGGTATTTCTTTGTCCATTCTGTATTCAGGTGATCAGTTTGACGGCCGGTTCGTTTCTCCTTTATGATGGATGAAAGCCTTTTGACAATATTGTAGAGAGAACTTTCACTTAATATTTTGCAGTTGTCCTGCCTCTCACTACTGTTCATTATCTCTGCTGTCAATGTCATACTGTGGCCCCTTAAAAATATACTGCTTAAGCCAATCGTGATTAAACTGGGTCTTGTTCCAGAATAAAAGCCGATTGTTTAATATCAACTGATTAATGGTTAAAAGTATTACTGCCTGGACTAAATTTTGTGTCATATTGAAAGAAATCCTTTCATAGCGGCAAATGTTGCCTAGCGTTTCATCCAAGCCTCTGAACAATTCCTGACGATCTTTTCTGCAATCGTTGCCTTTTCCATGCCCGGTTTCTGAGCTCCCTTTTGTTGGGTCATTATAGGCCCTGACAGTCGATGGCAGCTATATTGTGCCTTCGATCGGAAGATACAGCTCAGCCATATATAACTAGCAAGTTGCGTGCCGCAACCGGGTGATGCCGCCAACTTGCTGAATTCAGGCGCTTAAGTCAGGAAGCGGGGTCGGCCGGCAAGGCGCTGTTGTAGGGAATATCCTTCACTGTGAGGGGCAAATCTGGTGCAAGTTTCATAACTGGCTGTTCATACAATATATTTAGGTGCAGGAAATTCCATACACATCATTTTGTGCTTGCAAAACCTCCCTTTACCCTTTCACACCTTTAAACACGGATTATTCAGCAGGCATCTGCAGCGGTCTGAAAAATACTGCCGCAAGTCTCATTCCACGGTTATGTTCTCCTCATATTACAGTGAACATGCCGGAGTCAAGTTTACTTTTTCGGCTGCGTTATACAAATGGAAATCAGCCATGACTTGCACATTTTAATTCCGTAAATATCAGCGCTTGGTATCGTTGTTTTACAGAGGCGGAAGCAGGTCAGGCTTGATCAAGCCGAAGCTGATATCGTAACCGGGAAGCCCGATGATTGCGAAATTGCTGTAACGGCTTGCATCCCCGGAATTCAGTAACACGATATTTTCCCCTTCTTCATAAAAGGCATTCGGGGTGGAAGCGCTCAGAAGGAACTGTATTTCCGGGAATTTCAGGCGTATCTGTTTCGACATTTCGTGCATCTGGAACTCGCTTTTATTGAAAAGTTCCGGTCCCAATGCCATTTGGACACAAAATTTATACCCGTTTATTTTTACTATCGGATTGTCCCAGGGGATCAGGATCCAATTGTCCGGCTTGTTTTCCTTGTCATCCTGGCGAGGACGAAGATTGTAATGCACCTCGAAATCTGACAGCTCAGATTTACCTATATCCTCGGTATATATATTCCCGCAGTGGATCACGTGGGTCACCCCTTCTTTTCGGAATTTTTCAGCCAGCTTTGACCAGAAGGGCGGATTCATTGCCGTCACGTCCAGCGTGTCCGAGATCACGGCAACTTTGAGAGGCATGGCTACCGGTTTGGGGTTTTGTATCCGGCTGAAAATTATTTCCCCGGTTTCTGTATTGAGAATCGAGTATTCAAAGCCTTTTGCCACTCCGTCGGAACCCTTGGCTGCGCCCGGATTTATGAAATCCACCTCTCCTGATCTCAAAAATACCTGGCGATGCGTATGGCCGGAGCCAAATTTCCATACATTATGGAATTCTTTCCTTATTCCATAGATCCATTCCCAAAACTTGGATTGCGAACCCACCAAAAAATCCCAGGTGCGTTTATGGCCGATGTAATAACGGTCATCGCCGATTTTTATAATGCGATCGCCGGGGAGGGTAAATACCCAGCCGGGTGCTTTAAAGGAATCAGCGCCGGGGTCCTTTATCTGCTCATCTGTCAGGGCGCAATAAACAGGAAGGTTGCCGAAAAGAATCCGGCTTACATGTTCCGGTTCAATATCTCCGAAGTGTATTATCCCTTCCACTCCATGGGCTATGAATATTTGAATAATACGCTCTATGGCCTGATTGGGGTTTTCATGTGTATCCGATATCAATCCGAGAATCATAACTTTCCTTTCATTTCCTGACCTGTTTTATGTGCTCAGCGGTCCTGCTGCAGACGATTGAGTGTGCAGGGGTATTATACTAGTTATTGTTTAAAAACTAAATATTTCATTTGGCAGCCCCGGCAAATTTCAGTGCATCGAAATTCCAGACCTTGATAAGTAATCAAACGAATGCGGCTGTCCCCAGTCGTCAGTCGTCTGTCCTCAGTCGTCTGTCGTCTGAAAACCGTCATGATATTACGTCACCGGCATCTTGGCCAACGGGTACTCGCGGCAAAGTTTGTTCCTGTTTAACCCTGTCGGGATGACGAGATCTCCATCCATGTTTTCATCCAGCTCAAACCACCATTTGTGAGTGGCCTCCATCGGGTCCACATAATTGTTTTCCGCCAATGATCTTCTTTGAGCCTCAACACCCCTGTATAAAGCATCAAGGCCGCCGTCCCATCCGGCGAAATCCTCCGGCTGGCTGTGCGGCCGTGTCCAGGGGCAGACCTTTGTGCACCTCCCGCAGACACATCCTTCCTGGTTCAGGATGTCAAAATTGGAACAGGCCGTGGTGTTCAATTTCCAGGTGTAATACCCGTTGTAAAGGATCTGTTCCCCCTTGCTCACAGCGCCGGAAGGACATTGTTCGGCGCAGATGTCGCAGTTGCGGCAATATTCCTGAAGTCCGAAATCAACGGGGCCGTCGATTTCCAGCTCCATATCGGTCAGGACACATGAGGCCTTATAATTGGTGCCGAGGAAGGGGTTCAGCACGATTCCCATGCGGCAGACCTCCCCTATGCCAGCCTCGAGCAGTATCGGGGGCATCAAGGTGAGATAATTTTTCGAATTGGATGGTTCGGCATCCCAGCCCAGCCGCCTCAAGTAGTTAGCAACCACTTCGCTTTGAAGGGCGATCCGCTGGTAGGTCTGGAAGCTTGCAGGATCAACGATTTGCTCCCACCCGTTGGACGCCCGGATGGTCATCTGGTCTTTTCTGCAGACGAAGACTATGGCGTATTTAAAGGGGGCATCAATGGGGGTTCCGTCTAGATCGTGCGTATAGACGGCAGATGGTGGGAGCTTCCCTATGCCGACGATATCCGCGCCCAGAAAATACCCCAGGCTCTTCAGGTGCCGGCTCCGAACCCTAGGATGATCCGGGATGGGGGCCCTTTTAGGGGCAGTCCGGATCCGATGGTCCTTGATCGCGTTGATGTGCTCCTGGATATCCATCAAGGCGCCGCCGATAGGGAATCTTTTTGTAAGCCGGAAGATTCCCTGTCTGATCTTCTCCCCGAAGTCGCCTCGGGCGGCCTGAAAGAAAGCGGTTTCGCGGTGATCCCGCCGTTCAATGGGGCCGACAATCCGGTTTGTCGGCCTGTCCACGTGCCTCAGGAGCTGTGTGGGAAAAGGGCCAAGCTGTTCATTGTCATACAGTATATCCCTGAAGCGCAGTCTTTCGTTCGGAATTTTTTCCATGGGGTTCATTTCCTTTCGGGGCATCGACGTTTAGGGAGATCTCCTTCCTCCTGCCTTTTCTTTTGGCGTCAAGGCAGGGTACCAGTATCCGCCGCCAAATTCAACTA
>JBFYXR010000200.1:0-5393 GCA_041310455.1 Desulfobacteraceae bacterium
CTTTCATTTTCACACCAGTTGTGGATAAGCGGCGGGTTCTTCGTAAAATCAAGGCAGTTCTGCGGACAGGTATCTATGCAGGCAGTGCATTTGGGGTAGGTGCACTTCGTCATATCGATCTTATGAAAAATCCTCTCACCGTTGCCGTTATCCGCTACGAATGCTATGGCGTCGTAAAGGCAGAATTTCTCACATAGTGCGCACTGTTTACACGCCTCCTTGAGGACTATCGGGGAGACTGCCGGGGTGCTGTTCAATATTATACCGGCAGGCGCTATAAGGGAAAAGTCAAAGGCGTTCACCGGGCAGTTTTCAATACATCGCGTGCAATTCGGGTAAACACATTTAGTCAAAACAAAACTGGCGCTGCCGTTAACAATGTGGCCCGCGAAACTGAGTTTACCCCCTGTCGCGTTAGCCGAAAACAGACTCTTTCCGCCCATATCAGGTGTGGGCACCTCATCAGGTAGAAGTTCGGTTTCACCGGCATAAATCCGCATTGAATATTCCGCCATCCGCCTGCCGAAGGCCTTCGCCTCCGCAAGATCGATCGAGTCAGGATGGCCCCATTCACCATCGGGATAAGAACTGTGCGGCGTCATGAAATCAGAACCAAACCAATCGCTCCAGCCTATGATTTTCATGCCCCTCTTCAGTATATTCCGTGACATGATCCAAAACATGCCTGGCCCACCGGAACCGTGCGTACCGAACATGACGCAATGCTTGCCATCCATTCGGGGCATATCGTGTGTAAAGATCAGGATGTTGACCGGCACACGCATATACCAGTTTGGGGCCCCGATGGCAATCACATCATACTTGGCCATATCTGCCGGCTTTATCTTATTTATGGGGGCAACATCACAGGCAATCACTGATTTCATCCCCTTGTAAATCGCATTGGCAACCTGGGCTGTATTGCCTGAGGCTGAATAATACGCCACAATGCCTTTAAGGGCCTTCTTTTCGCCGGCAGCTGGCTTCTCAGATGCCTTTGCCATACCTGTCGGAAATATCGTCTCAAAGGCCCTGGCAACCCTTCCAAAGGCCGGCATCAGGGCTGAACCTATCGATACGGCCAAAAACTGTCTTCTTCCCAAAAGCAAACGTATTAGACTCATGGCTTCCTCCCCGGGTCAAACATTGACCCGAATTGCTAATATTCTAAAGCGAATCATCTTAAATATTTCTCCCAGGCTGCACCTGTATCCCATTATTAAAACTGTTATACCCGCTATGCCAATCTAGATTTCAGGGCGCTTCTCCAGATAGGAAGAAGGCCAGTTTTTCAGGGCAGGGACCCCGTTGATCGACGTGTTCTCAACAAGACTCGCAAGGTTTAACAGATCAGCCCTGGTAATAAATATCAGCAGTCTATAGGGCTTTTTGATATCCCCTGCCATGTTAAAAACTATGTCGAACGGAAGCTGGCCGGGATAGGTAAAAAAGATATTATCGGAGTATTTATCGGTTGTCTCAATATCATAGTTGGTGGACACCTGGCTGATGCAGCCCTGCCGCTTCAGCCATTCCTGAAAAGTGATTATGCCTGACCTGATAGCCTGATTATCCGCCCTCTTTCCGGCGGATTTTTTCGACTCGCTGATCTTGCCTAATATCTGTTCGATAACAGTTTTAATCTTGGGAATATCATTTTCAGTAATTGTTCCTGTGGGCAGTGAATATGCTTCCAGGCCCTGAGTAGGGGAAGTCCCCCTTTGAGGCTGTCCCATTTGCGGTTGCCCCTGCTGAGGCTGCGCCATTGAAGAATTGCTCTCTGCAAAGAGATTCAATAGGGCTAACGGCAGAAAAGAACTGATGATCACAAATAATGTAATTTCCATATATACACCTCCAGTTAGGTAATCCCCGGAAAGATGAAAATAATCCCATCTAATTTTTTGCCTAAGACATGGCAGTTTTTAAATAATAATTATTGCACAAATTGTAATATAAACAAAGAAGATTATTGATGTTGTTAAAGAATCTCCCGCCTCGACGGGACTAACCGCCGAAATACCTACCCGGAAACAGATGATTTATGGATGGACACCAGCTATTAACTTCCCATGCATTAAGTTAATGCGGGCGAGGCAGTCCGGAATGAAGCAGTCGCCCGATAGGTCGACAGCTTAACAGCGGCCCTATTCACATTGGTCAATATTCTTCTGCAAGATTTTTTTCTGAATATGCAGGTGCCCGCCTCCCCCTGGAAGGGGAAGGCAGGCCGGTTCCCGCCGGTCCGGATCAGGATTTTGTCACAGTGATAACAATGCTGCCCTTGTAACTGCCGGCCTTGATGGCCTTTGCTGCACCGTCAACCGTCATGGCAACCCTGTAGCCTTCCGGGGCCTTGACGGCAGAGCCTTCTGCAATTGTGATGCCGGTCAGGTAGGATGTCCCGGTAACTGTCCAGGTGGACCCGTTCATGCTGACTATCACACCGTTGTTGACGGCAGGACATGGTGTGTTTGTGACCTCTCCCAGCATCAAATACTCCTCAGCTGTAATGGTGTCCTTGGCATGCCTGGCCCTGGAAGATGTTATTATGCCGGTAATGTTGGCTTTCTCCAGTTTAAGGACCATGTTTAACCCGGAAACACTGCCGCCCATGCCGCCCGGGCCGCCGTCATCGCTGCCGGGAGGAGCCTCAGGACCTCCGGTGTCTCCATCCGGAGCGCCGCCCATCATGCCGCTATTGCTTGCAGCGGGGAATCCATTATAAAAGTCACCCTTCAAGGTTATGTTTGCGAAAGTAGCGACCACATCGGATTTGTTAACTGCAGTAACATCGAAGTCCTCGGCCTTTACAGGGTCTGCAGCTTCATGATAAATGGCATTAATCCTCATCGGGTCGTCATTTTCCATTATCTGAATAATAATACCATTCTTGGGATTCAACTGGGCGCCCTTGGATCCGTCCACGTTGATCTCGGCAGAACTGCCTTTTATCAGGAAGATGGCCTTCTCAGTATCGAAGACTGTATCATCCATAATCTTCGCTGTGCCGCGAAGCATCATACCGAAACGGCCGGACTTTACGTGGGTCCTGGTCCTGGGGAGGGCCTTGAGCTCTTCGGGAGTAAGGCCGAACTTGTAATCGCTATTCAGCTTGGCAATGGTCTCGGGATTGCTGGCGGCGAATGTCCCGCCGCCGATCGAGGCATAATCGCCGACATTTATTTCACAGCCATAGTAGTAGGCGGTAAAGTAATTGCCGTATCCGACCTTGCCGGTATTGGTAATCCTGCTGTTGATTGCGATGAGCTTTTGTTCCCTGTTGTCCTTCTCCACCGGCTCCTGTGTTTCATCATCGCCGTCCGCGGAGAGGACCCCCCAGCTCTCCGAGGAGATGGATGAGTTGATGTAGGTGGCAGTGGTATTCGTGCCCAGAAGGTTCGTGGCGCGGCAGTTACCGGAAAGCCCCAGCATCCATGGCACTGCCAGCATCTTGCCCAGTTCGACATTCGGGACATAATCAGACGGGAGCATACCGTTCATGGTCTGGATCGTGGAGTTTTTGACAATGACCGTGCTGTTCCTCGTTGCGACTACTCCGGTGCGGACCGCGCCTCTGGTCTTGATCTTTGCCCCGTCCAGGATCAGGGTAGTATCCTTGCCCGTGGCCATCACGGCGGCGCCGAAGCCTGCAAAGTCATCGGCGCCGTTGCCGGTAAAGTCGATGACGGCGTCTTTGATGGTGTGGGTGCCGCCACGCACAAAGATGCCGTTGAAGTTCTCACCCACGGAGGTGATCCTGGCGCCGGTCAGTGTGCCGTTGCTGTACCTGTAATTGCCGGCAGCCGGCAGCACGGACTTGGAGGCAACAACGCCGGTCTTATCCAGATAGATCGCCTGGCGAAAGGGGTGTCTGAGTTCTTTATATTTTACTATATTCTGCTCGGTCACGGTGAGCACGATGTTGCCCCTGTAGGTGCCTGGAACGATCCCCGTTTCAACCCCGTCAACCGTCATGGTGACACTGTGGCCATTGGTGGCCATTATGAATGCGCCATCGGCAATGGTCAGGCTGCCCAGGCTGGTAGTCTTATCGACAACCCATATGAGGCCTGATGCAATGCTTTTGCTCTGGGCGGCTGCGGCATCAATCGCCGTAAAAGGCACCATAAGCATTGCTGCGATAAATATGGCTGCCAGGGTCTTTATTAATCTTTTTTCCATGATCATTTCCTTCCTCCTTATAAAAATAGTTAAATAGTCTCTGTAACCTTTCCGGCAGGGCCGGATAGAATAAATTTTTTTATGGTGATGTGGTTTACTTTCCTGCTGCTCATTATATATTTCATGGTCTTGATGCCAGTAAAACATTGGTCCACATTCCGATGGCTTTGCCTTTAGTGGTCTTGGCGGTGCTGCTCACAAAGGTCACCTTGCCTAGTGCAGGATCGTCATCATCAATCACACGGCTGCCCATGATACCGCCCTCGTCACTATCCTTGATACTGTCACTAGCTCCACCACTGACGCTTCCTATTTCGGAGATACTGCCGCCAAATCCGCTTATTCCGCTGGTGTTTCTACCGGCTGCCTTAACGGTCATAACACCTAATCCTATTTTGTTTAATTGGGAGGGAACAACTGCATAAGGTGTCTTCTCGGTTTTTTTCAAGGGCATCTTAAGTTCATAAATTAGTCTGTCGCTCTGGTCAGTTGCTATTCTGACATTTATATCAAGCATAGCCGCCGCTTTGACCGTGAAGGTGTTCCCCGTATCCTTCTCTGAGGTCAATATTTGAAGCTCTTTCACGGAATAGGTGTCACCGCCAGGTCCGACGCCGGAAGAAGCACCAATCGGATAACGTACGCCTAATGCTTTGCCTTTACCGCCTGTTTCATTAAACCAGATAATAAAACCCTGTCTGACAATTGCCTTTTGTATATCCGGATCCATGGTTGAAAAGCAGATATACACATAGTCGTCATCATTATAGATGCCTATGTTTGTCCGGGTCATCTGGTCGGTATACAACCGGCAGTCCTGCCATTCATTATCTTTGCCATCAACAACGATATCCCTATCGCGCCATCTGCTCTGGAGATTTGCCGGTTCATTACAACTGCTGAATAGAATAAAAGACGCAACCAAAGACAAGGTCAGTAAAGTGACATTCTTTGTATTATTTTTCATATTATCGTCCTTTTATTTTAGTTGTAAGACTTTCATGCGAATATATTTTTAATTGAGTTTCTTTGCCTTCGATAATGCCATTGAAAGAAAAAGCCCGACAAGGGCGGCCAGGGAGATAAGCGTGAATGCGATATTATAGTTGCCCGTAAAGGTCAGGGTCTTGCCTGCCAGATACAGTCCTAACACGCCTCCGAATGTGCCAAGGCCCATCCATAATCCGGTCATCTTTCCCACGATCTGG
>JBFYXR010000201.1:0-5196 GCA_041310455.1 Desulfobacteraceae bacterium
TTACACGGACAATGACCACCGCCATGGCACTTGAGTTAGACAAGGGCGAATTCACCATGAGCGTTGCGCTGGGTATTGTTCATATTCTGATAAGTTTTGCTGTGAACA
Source organism: Desulfobacteraceae bacterium (assembly GCA_041310455.1). Classification (GTDB taxonomy): domain Bacteria; phylum Desulfobacterota; class DSM-4660; order Desulfatiglandales; family HGW-15; genus JAFGIC01. The sequence continues at coordinate 109 of JBFYXR010000201.1, forward strand.
TTGTATTAAATTATTTTCAGGGAAAGGCCGGGGATTGATTAATGCTCTATGAGCTAAAAAACATCACCAGGAATTACGACGGCAGGAATGTCCTTGACCTCTCTCTTTCCCTGGAAAAGGGCAGGGTGACCGGCCTTATCGGCCCCAACGGGTCAGGCAAGACCACCCTTCTTGAGATACTCGCCTTTCTTGGCTCTCCTACATCAGGAGGGCTCTTTTATAAGGGCTCCAGTGTAGATTTCGGAAAGACTGACCTGATCAGGCTGAGAAGGTCGGCTGTGCTGGTCCAGCAGAAGCCCATCCTTTTCACGAGGAGCGTGTTCAGCAACGTTGAGTTTCCCCTGAAGATACGTAATGTAAAAAAGAATGAGAGAGAGAAGATAGTCAATCAGCTCCTTGCCATGGTAGGCATGGAGAGATTCAGCAGCGCCAGGGCGCACACACTTTCGGGCGGGGAGACCCAGAGGGTGGCCATTGCCCAAGCCCTTGCCTGCTCGCCTGATGTCATTCTAATGGATGAGCCCACGGCAAGTGTTGATGTAGAGAACCGGATAATCACAGAACGAATTATCCGTGACATCAACAGGCTCAAGGGCATTTCAGTTATATTCACCACCCATGACATGATACAAGCATCACGGATTGCGGATGATATCATTTGCCTGAATGAAGGAAAGATCACGGAATCAGTTCATGAAAACATATTCGGCGGCAGCATGGAGACGGATGCGGAAGGTGTAAAGTTCTGCGTTATACAGGAAGAGTTAAAAATCCCCGTTAAGACCTGGAAATCCGGCCAGGTTAGAGTCTTCATAAACCCGGATGCCCTCAGTATACATAAGTTTCCCGGTGATATTAAGGCCGGGTTCAGTGTCAAGGGCAGGGTCATTCAGCTTTCCGATGAAAAAGGCTCAATCAGGGCGCTTGTTGATATCGGCGTTCCATTGACGATTATTGTCCCCTTTAATGCAGCCAGGGATGTGCTTCCAGGCATAGGGGAAGATGCATGGATCACATTTAATCCTGAAAAAATAGATGTTCTTTAGGATCATTTCCTGAATGTACATAACCACCTCCCCATACATGCACGATTTTGAGTGCCCCCATGCACATGTTATAGTGCAAAATTAAATTTCATTAAAAACAACATACCTCGGAATAACAGCCATCTGCTAAAAAATCCCCGTCGTTCAAGGTGCTGTAATCCACGTCCATGGCCCATCTCCGGATCTTTATGATTTGAATTATAAGTGAATCATGAAAAATTATATCATCATTAAATCATGGCATTAAATTTGTAATAAGCTCTGGGTCGATCGACTGTTATTTATTTCAGATCATGATTATTTCCTGAGAGGCCCCGTCTGAGGATAGTCTTAACCCTGTGGACGGATATTACAAACTGCTTTAAAAGGAGGTTAGTGATGAGAAGTTTAAGAGGTATATTTGGATTGGCGATTGTTGTTCTGGTTTTTGCTGTTTCAACGTCTATGGCCTTTGCTCAGGCCGCCTCAAAGGCTGATACCGGCAAGTCCGCTGAGCAGGTCTCGGGAAAGGTGAACATCAACAAGGCGACATCCGAGCAGTTGATGGAGATTAAGGGGATTGGTGAGTCCTATGCCAAAAGGATCGTGGAGTATCGAGAAAAGAACGGACCCTTTAAAAAGGTAGAAGACATCATGCAGGTCCAGGGCATCGGGACAAAGATATTCGAATCAATTAAAGACAAGATTGCCATCTAGCCTGCCGGAAAGATCAAGATTCATATCCTGTCGCCCCGGTAGCAGATTATTCGAAACAGCCTCCGGGGCGGACATCTGCTGTTCTCCCCTCCATATCCCTTGATTTAAAACAGCCTATCTGATAATTGTAAAAAATGGATTGAAACAAACAAATCCTGTTTTCAAATGCAACCAGGTAAGGCCCAATGAAAAACCTAGAATATGCCTTCAAAAGCTACGTCGGAAGCCAGAACAGGGAAACCAGCGAATCATTTATCCATTCGGATAATCTCTTCATGGTTGTGGATGGCTTCGGCATCGATTCCCTTGCAGATATCGTAAAGGAGGAGACATGCAGGATTGTACCCGGGGCCTTTTTCAGCCACCTGTCCGAAAACAAATCCCCTGCTGATGCCCTTATTTATGCAGTGGAAGAGGCAAATAAAAAAATAATAGAAGAAAGGCACAAGCTCGGTGAGAAGGTTGCCGCCTCTATCTGCCTGATCTACTTTCTTGATAAGATCATGTATTTTACTCACCTGGGAGATTCCAGGATATACTCCTTTCAGGCCGGGGAACTGAATCAGCTGACCAGGGACCATACGGTAAGAGAGGAGGACCCGCTGGCTGAGAAAAAATTTGCAGACCCTCGTGCACTGAACGCCCTTACCCATGGGCTGGGCATCCATGAAAAACCTGCCGTTCAGGTTAAGAAATACCCGGTCGACAAGAGATGTCTTATAATAATGACCACCACCGGGCTGACGGAAAGGGTCTCGAACAGGGACATAGCCTGGCTGACAAAAAAGCATAAGAGACCGGAAAAAATTCTCCGGGGCCTTATAGACCTGGACAAGAGAAAGGGAGGGAATGCAAATTTAACGGCAGGCATCATCAAATGCGGCGGACTCACTAAAATGATGCGGAAAACGCTGATGATATACTCTGTTTTTTTCATCATTATCGCGGCGGCAGGAGGTTATGCCCTTAAACACAGTTCAGGGGGTCTTGAAACACAGAAGCCGGCAATGGAGAAGCCTGGTATCCAGGAAAAGACACAGTCTTCCGTCAAAAGGCCTGCTGAAGATAAAATACCGCAGGAGACAAAGAAGGTTGTGGTGGTGCAGCCAATTATTCCGGAAAAAGAACAGGACAAAACCCGGCAGGATGCCGACCAGAGTGTATCTCAGGCTGAACCTGCCGTTAAGAAGGCAACAGCGGAAAAAGCCGCCGCGGACAGCGCTCCGGCGTCAGGAATAGGACCGGAACTCCTGGAAACCGCCGACAACCTTATTATGGAGTGGAAGACCGCCTGGGAAAAAACCGCAGGCACAAATGGAGATATCGACAGATATATGTCATTCTATTCCGATAAATTTGAGTCAGAGGGGTTCACCAAAAATACATGGCGGATAGATAAGGAGACTAAAAATAAACGGAAGGCATGGATCAGCATCAGGATATCAAACATGAAGATAACAGGCCCGACCATGGCTAACCATATAGAGGCCAGTTTCAACATGAATTACAGGTCTTCCACATTTACGGGCTCCAGCAGAAAGGTTCTTGTCCTGGTCAGGGAAGGCAATACCCTTAAGATCATTGGCGAGAGAACTTATTGATTTACCCTTATTAAGGCTTGACAAATATCTTGAAAATAGTCTAGGATTCACGAATTATTTTGTAGAAGCAATAGAATATTTGCCCTGGTTTTACAAGACGTTAAGATAAAACAGGGCCTGGGAGATAATGAGAAAATGAATGAGCAGGAAAGAGAAATTTTAACCCAGTTTTCAAAAAAAAGAAGCAACCTTATTCCTATTTTACAGAAGTTGCAGGAAACGGAAAAATACATATCGCCGGAGCTTATATCGGAGGTAGGTCAGTATCTGGATATCAGTGAAAATGACATATACAGCGTTGCAGGCTTTTATCCCGGGTTTCGGTTAACAGCGCCCGGAGAACACCGGATAGGCGTCTGTCTTTGTTTGTCATGCCGCCTCAAGGGGGGAAACGATATCCTGCTGGCCCTTGAAAAGGAGTTGGGGATTTCTGCCGGGCAGACAACCGGCGACTCAAAATTCAGTCTTGACAGGATCACCCTTTCCGGCTGCTCAGGTTCTTCGCCTGTTGTGATGGTTGATAAGGCGGCCGTTGACAACATGACAGCGGACAGGGTCAAGGAACTTATATCAAAATACAGATAGTGTCCGGCCTTAAAGGGTGTTTGCCCAACTCTCAGTCACACTCACAGCACTGCTCGCCCCGAAACATATCGATGGTAATATTTAGTGTGTCTCGACGGAGTGCAGGCCCTGCGGGCTGAAGGATTGATCGTGGGACTTTATTTTCGGGCGGGACCGGTTTTTCCGGGTGAGGCCGGAAAGTCTTATTAAATGGAGATTAAATGGAATTTGAAAAGATACAGAAAGATGCGATAGCCGAATGGGAGGCAGGCGGGAATAAAAAACCGGACATTGATCCTTCCGTTTTAAAGGGCCAGGTCAGGATATCTCTTAATAACTGCGGACTGATAGACCCTGAAAATATCAATCATTATGTAGCCCGGGGCGGATACAGCGGGCTTGCCAGGGCATTGAAGATGGAGCCCGAGGATGTCATCAAGGAGATAAGAAAGGCAGGTCTGAGGGGAAGGGGAGGCGCTGGATATCCTGCCGCGGACAAGTGGTCAGCATGCCTCAAACAGGAAGGGCGTGAGAAGTTTCTTATCTGCAATGCCGCTGAAGGCGATCCATCCGTATATATTGCCCGGACATTGTTTGAGTCCGACCCCCATTCCATCCTTGAGGGCATGCTCATCGCCGCCTATGCCTCCGGTGCAGCCCATGGTTTTATCTATATCAATAATGAGTACGTTCAGGCCGTGGCAAGGATCAGGACCGCCCTGGAAAAGATGAAGGGCATGGATCTGCTGGGCGAGAAGATACTGGGATCGAAATTCAGATTTGAGATAGAGATAAGGGAGTCTGCAGGTGCGTTAATCTCCGGAGAGGAGACAGCCCTTCTGAATTCAATGGACGGCAAGCGTGCCACGACATCTATCCGTCCGCCCTATCCGGAAGAGTCCGGTCTGAACGGGAAACCGACCGTTATAAATAATGTGGAGACGCTGGCCCATGCCTCGGCCATCCTGCAGAAGGGCGCTGACTGGTATGCAGGCATTGGGACTGAGAAGAGCAAGGGGACCAAGGTATTCGTGCTGGCCGGCCATGTGAAGAGCCCAGGGCTTGTTGAGGTGCCGCTGGGGACTACCGTGCGTAAACTGGTCTACGAGATAGGCGGAGGCATCCCTGATGGAAAGGCCCTGAAGGCTGTGCAGGTAGGCGGCCCCACAGGCGGTTTCCTT
>JBFYXR010000203.1:0-7691 GCA_041310455.1 Desulfobacteraceae bacterium
CCATCCCAGCTTCTGGATCACCCCATTACCAAAAAGGATCTCGGGTACGTATTTAACGTCAAAGGGATTCTTACAATAGAAGAGCGACAGGGCAGAGGTCAAAAAGGCGATGAATACTTCGAAAAGAAAAACGTTTTCAAGGCAACTATCAGTGAATCCTATGACGCAATAAGCTATGAAGATGCCCTGATGCCCTATAAACCCGTTGCATCCTGCATCCTGCCCGTATCGGTAAATAAAAAGACGGTTGGAAATATAGTTGCGGTAAAAAATCAGCAGAACCTTGTTTCCCCTAATTCCATCGTCTACATCGATCTTGGCTACAATGACGGGCTGAAGAAGGGCAATGTATTTAATGTGGTCAAGGAGAACATAGTGCCCGATCCGGCCCCTGCTGAAAAGTTTTTCACATGGAGAAGCAAACTGATCCTGCCTGATATATTTGTAGGGAGGGTGATGATCATTGAATGCGGAACAAATACTTCAACAGGCATAGTCCTTTACGCGGTTGAACCGTTTTCTCCGGGCGCCTATATAAAGGAAGTTACCTGGGATAAGACGCCTGATTATCTGTCGGCGATTGCCGATTGCCCCATACAATAAACGACAGACCTGAAAATCTGATAATAAACAAAAGACTTGACTAATCAAGTCCGCTCTGTTTTATAATCCCGCCTTGTCAAGTCGGCGACCCCGGACAAAAATAAATTTTTTTTAGGGTCATCAAAGACTTCTGTATCAACAACCGGGTTAAATCTGCCCGGAGTCACGCGGAACCGGAATATTTTGTCTTATCAGCAAGGTCCGGGCCTGTATACAGCTTTGATCATTAAGACATACTCACAAGGTTGCACCAAATATCGATCAGTAACCATGTCAAATCCGCATGATAAAAGATGCCTGTGGCTGGCCCTGTTTATGATTCCGGGTCTGGGCAACGTTGCACTGAAGAGGCTGCTGAACCGCTTCCATGAACCGGAAGGGATATTCAGGGCAAGCCTTGCCGAGCTGGCTGAAGTGGATGGAATAAGGGAGGACATAGCCCGTTCCATTATCGAAAGGAGATATTCAGGGGACCCCGAAGAGGAACTCAAGAAGGCGGAAAAGCAGGGCGTCAGGATCTTGACCTGTTCAGATCCGGCATATCCGGCATTGCTCAAAGAGATACATGATCCGCCCATGGTTCTTTTTATCAAGGGGAATGATATCCCTGCTAACCAGACCTTCATAGCTGTGGTAGGATCAAGAAACTCAACCGGCTATGGACAGAAGGCTGCTGAAAATATCGGTCAGGGTCTTGCAAGACGAGGCCTGGGGGTTGTGAGCGGGATGGCAAGGGGTATAGACTCCTCGTCTCACTGGGGCTGCATCGAGGGGAAGGGCTTTACAATCGCCGTCCTGGGGACAGGCGCAGATGTAGTATATCCTGCGTCAAACAGGAAGTTATACGAGCAGATTGTCATGAAAGGCGCCGTAATATCCGAATTCCCCATGGGCGCGCCTCCTGTCCCTAACAATTTTCCCATGAGGAACCGGATCATAAGCGGTCTATGCAGGGGGACTGTAATAGTTGAGGCTACAAAGAACAGCGGTTCACTGATAACAGCGTCACTTGCCCTTGAACAGGGCCGTGAGCTGTTCGCGGTTCCGGGCAGCATCAATTCCTTTAAAAGCACCGGATGCCATTATCTGATCAAGCAGGGCGCCGGCCTGATAGAAAACGCCGATGACATACTTGAGGTGCTGGGAATGAATTTTCCGCATGCACCCAAGACCGATACATTCAGGGAGATGCCGCCTGCGGCAATGGATGAAGCTGAAACCTCCCTGTACAATATTCTTGGGGATTATCCGATTCATATCGACCAGATTACAAGGGACGGGAATATGGAACCGGGGGAGGTGTCCAGCCTCCTTATGAAAATGGAATTGAAGGGTGTCATAAGACAGCTTCCGGGAAAGATGTTTGTACGATAATATTGAATATCATCCGTCTATGATCCGATTAATACTCATGGTTTCATGTAATTGGAGATCCTGGAATAAACATGTGTTCACAATAATTAAAAGCCAGTTCTAGATATGGAAAAAGAAAAAAAGACCTCAAAATCGCCTGCTATAAAAGGCAGACAGCTTGTTATCGTAGAGTCGCCTGCCAAGGCCAGGACTATCAATAAATACCTCGGGCCGGATTATGTTGTGATGGCATCGGTTGGGCATGTTCGGGACTTGCCGGGCAAGAACCCCAAGGGCGTCAAGGACCCTGTCCCGGGAGTTGATCTGGAGCATGATTTCAGGCCCACATATAATATAATCAAGGGCAAGAACTCCACTGTAAAGGAACTGAAGGACGCGGCAAGGGCGGCTTCGGGGATATGGCTGGCAACAGACTTGGACCGTGAAGGAGAGGCCATAGCATGGCACCTTGCCGAGGCCCTGGATATAAATGTCGAGCAGGCCAACAGGGTGGTGTTTAACGCTATCACCAAAAATGAGATAGAAAAGGCATTCCAGCAGCCTCACCGTATTGACATAGACAAGGTGAATGCACAGCAGGCGAGGAGGATACTGGACAGGATTGTGGGCTACCAGGTCTCGCCGCTCCTGTGGAAAAAGGTGGCGGGCGGATTGAGCGCCGGCCGCGTTCAATCGGTTGCCGTCAGACTGATCGTGGAACGGGAAAGGGAGATTGAGGCGTTTATTCCCGAGGAATACTGGAAACTGACCGGCTACTTCACCTCCCTGATGAGCGAGGCCAAGGCCGTCTCTGAAGAATGGCAGAGATGGCTTGATGCGCCCCCTGACAAAGAGGACAGGGGCAGGTCAAACGGCAGGACTGTACAGGACAAGAATGAATGGCTGTCAGGACACAGCAGCTTTGCGGCCGAATTAATTGAGGTCGGAGGACAGAAATTCAAGGCAGGAGACATCGATAGGGCCATGGAGGCAGCCGGGCTGGCCGGTTTCAGGATAGATGAAAAGATCGAGAGGGAAAATTCCGATGCAAAGGCCAGGCAGGTCATAGTATTAAAGGGACATATCTCAGGCGGACCCGATTGGCAGGTCAAGTCGATCCAGACAAAGCGCACCAAAACGAAGTCAAACCCTCCGTTCATAACAAGCACGCTTCAGCAGGCGGGAGTAAACCAGCTCGGTTTCACGGCCCAGACGACCATGCGTACGGCCCAGGACCTTTACGAAGGAGTTGTTATAGGCGATATGGGCTCAGTGGGCCTGATTACCTACATGAGAACCGACTCAACGCATCTTGCCCAGGATGCGATAAACATGGCCAGGGACTATATCATGAAGACTTACGGGGATGACTATCTCCCGTCGAAGCCCAATTATTTTGCCTCTTCAAACAAGTCAGCCCAGGAGGCACACGAGGCAATCCGTCCTACCGATGTAGCGATCACACCTGACAGGGTGAAATCGTTCCTGTCGAGCCAGCAGTACAGGCTGTACAGGATGATATGGGAAAGATTCGTGGCGTGCCAGATGAAGGAGGCGCAGTGGGATTACACAACCGCGCTGATATCGGGCATGGCCGGGGGAAAAGAACTTCTGTTCAGGGCCACTGGCAGGATCCTCGTATTTGACGGGTGCTACAGGGTGGTCGGGATGCCCAATAATTATGAAGAAGCGGTGCTACCCGGGCTGCAGGAGAAACAGCCCCTTGCAGCCATCAGGATAGATCCTTCCCAGAATTTCACTTCGCCCCCTCCGAGATATACCGAGGCTTCGCTCGTCAAAAAGCTTGAGGCGGAGGGGATAGGCAGGCCGAGCACCTATGCCCAGATCATACAGGTTGTTCAGAACCGTAAATACGCAAAGAAGGTCCAGAACAGGTTTTATGCAACAGACCTTGGAACGGTAGTGACCGACAAGCTGGTGGAGGCATTCCCCGAGATAATCCAGGTGGGTTATACCCGCGACATGGAACAGCAGCTTGACGACATCGAAGAAAAGCATGCGGACTGGGTCCAGATGCTCAGACGTTTTTATGGCCCCTTCAAGAAGGACCTTGAAGCGGCATACAAGGACATGGAGCACGCAAAGGCAAGCACGCAGCCTGCCCCTCACAAATGCCCCAAATGCGGAGGCAATACGGTTTACCGCTTCGGTAAAAACGGGAGGTTCCTGAGCTGCGCCAATTATCCGGAATGCAAGTTCGCGGCGCCTATCGACACGGAGGGCAATCCTGTCTCTCCGGAACAGTGCGATATCGCGTGCCCCAAATGCGGGGATCCAATGCTGCTAAGGAAGGGACGCTTCGGGCCGTTTTTGAGCTGCGAAAAATACCCTGCCTGCGACGGCATCGTCAACCTGGACAAAAAGGGTTTTGTTACCCATCCGAAGACGCCGCCGCTCCTGACGGACATGAAATGCCCCAAATGCGGAGCGCCGCTAAATATCAGGCGCGGCGCCCACGGCCCGTGGCTGAGCTGTTCCAAGTTCCCCAAATGCCGGGGCAGGCAGGGATGGGCATCAATGGAAAAGGATGCAAAGTCCGTGTGGGAAAAGACCCTTGAAGACCATGAGAAGGCAAATCCCCTGAAGACTATCCTGAAGCTGAACGGAGAGCCCGTCGGAGATTCCTACAGGCCCAATATCCTGAGTGTCGATGATAACCGGCAGGATGATATTGATGATATGGAGTAAATGCCTAGTAGTTCCTGGATGACATGTATTCATTCAGGTAGATAAGATCATCCCTGTAGGATGAGGCAGGAAAAGATTCCAGAAACTCCGAGGCCCTGTCCGCGTATCCTTTTGCCTCTTCCCGCACTTTGTTGATAGCGCTGCTGTTTTTTACGGCAATGAGGATTTTCCGGTAGTCTTCTTCACCGGCCTTTGCATTTGAGAAAAGATTCTCAACGCTCTTTCTTTCAAGCTTCTTCATTTCCAGAAGCGTATAGATCAGGGGCAGTGTGACCTTGCCTTCCCTGAGGTCTTTCCCGACCGGTTTGCCCAGTTCCATCTCTGAGGATGAATAATCAAGCAGGTCATCAATCAGTTGAAAGGTTATGCCCAGGTTGAGGCCGAACTCTTTAAGCCTTTGTATCTCTTTTTCTCCGGCCCCGGAGATAATTCCGCCGCAGGCACATGCCGCCGACATCAATTCTGCGGTCTTTGAAACAATTATCTCCATATACTGGTCTTTGCTGATATTCCAGTCGTTTGTGTGTATAAGCTCCAGGAACTGCCCTCCGGACATGCGCCCAGCCGTCGTTACAATCATCTTTAAAAAATCAATGTTGCCGGCGCTCAGGGCTATGGCCATCGCCTTCGTGCTGAGATAATCACCCGTCAATACTGCCGCGGAGTTGCCCCACAGACTCCTTGCCGAGGGTTTGTTTCTCCTTGTTTCGGCGTTATCTATAACATCATCATGCAGGAGCGAGGCGCAGTGGACATATTCAAAAAAGGTTGAAAGGTAGTAGATGTCTTTGCGGTTATACCCGCATAATCTGCCTGAAAGCACAAACAGAAGCGGGCGGAGCCTCTTCCCCTGACCCAGCAGGGAGTGTTTGCCGATATCATCCATCAAGGGAATGCCGGAGCTGAAACTCTTTTTCAATTCCTCGTCTATTTCCCTGAACTGCTTGTCGAATCTGTTTAAAAAGGTCTTGTCCGAATACACGGTTATCTCCCGGCATATATAAGCCATACTTCTGAATATGGCCCTGAGATTTAACATCTTGGAAGATTTTATTCAATCCCTTTGTTTTTACTGATAATAACCTTTCCAAAAGGAAACTCGAATGCTATATGCTATATGCAGCTTACCATACCACTGTCTATAGGATATATCATCAGTCAATTATCACTTTGTTACGTATAGATGTAGTATTGTGAACTCTTCGCCAATTTCTTTCACCCCCAATATATTGGTTCTGAAAATCATTCTATTTCAGGTTCAGCCTTGAATTAAACGTATAGGATCACGGATTAATTCTGATGTGATATTAATAAAATTGAAGTAAAAAATATTTTTTTGATTTCTTCATATTAAATACATATTTAAGGATTAAACCTTATAAATATGAACAGGTGAAATTAGAACATAAATTGGACGGCCATATACAATTCAACCAGGGGCCGGCTAATTCTCGTCATAGATCTCCACTTGATTCTCATTGGCTGTCTGATTTGGCAATGTCTTTCACCTGCCATGCCTTCTTTCTTATCTTGTATTTGGATTTTTGATTACACTCAATCATGATTTAACTGATCCCGTATCTTAATTCAGTTTAGAGCAGAGATTGCAGACATTTTCTCTGTGTTTGTTTGATGACCCCAGACGCATGGGATTTGAGCTTAACCAATTAGGTTTTAACACTTATAACTATCTGTGAGCAGGCAAACAACCTCCTCCTCTCCCGGCGATACCTGCATGGAGAGCCGGAGGTTGTCCTGTGTCCAGGCATTTTTAGACATAACTGAATAACAATGAAAGAAAGGAGTTTGTCATGAGTCTGATTAAAACGCTTATGGGCAGGCGGCAGTTTCTGATTGCCGCCGGTGTGGCGTCCACTTGTGCGCTGACCTGTAAAAAGCTCGCTGGTTTTGAAACGCGTGCCGCAATGGCAGCCGAGAAGGCTGCGAATGTTTCAATAAATTCAGCTGGATACAGATGTCCTCATCTTTTGTCACCTCTCAGGATCAGAAACAGGGTGCTGAAGAACAGGATAATCCATACCCAATCCGCTAATACCACTATGCAGGGGCCGGAAAATTATCCTACCGAGACCTATAGAAACCATTATTTAAATATGGCTAAAAACGCTGCAATTGTCACCATGAGTACCATGTTTGGAACATATCCAAAAAAATATCTTACAAAAGCTGATGGCTACGAGGATTATCTGTATGAAGCTGTGAACAGCTGGCAACACATTGGAAATGATAAATGGGAAGACATCCGCCCGGTTTGGAACTATATCGAGCGGATGATTGATGATATCCATACCGAAGGCTCCCTGATTTCATGCTCTACCAAACCAGGGGCTACTGCGGGCAGGAGCGGCGGTGGTCTCTTTATTGCGTCCGGTGAGGCATCAGGCCAGAATGACATTGTCGGCATGCAGAAGGCATCACAGACATTACAGAAAATGCAGGGAGGCGGTGGTGGTATGCCCGGTGGCGGCGGTATGCCCGGACAGGCTTCCCAGAGTGTTGCGGATATAGTTAAGGATGCAAAGGAATGTGAGGCTTTGGGTTATGACGTGTATCAGATGAGGTCACCCACCCGTGAGGCCGTAGAGGCAATACGGAATTCAACTAATCTTATAATAATGGTATATCTCAGTTATGCCGTTATAGGCAATACCAAGGATAAGAGTTACGTTGGGGTCAGAAACCCGAATCAGCCCACTGCCGAGGAATTGGACAAGGCCCTTGAAGATATAAGAAAGCTTGAGGGTCTGGCTGACTTCGTATTTATAAGGGCCGGCAGTGAGCATCCTAACAGTTTTGTCCAGGACCAGGACAAACCGTGGAGCCTTGCCTATACCGAAGCCGTTAAGAAGGCAGGTTTGAAGATACTCACATGCGCCGGCGCCGGATTCCACGATCCCGTGCAGAATGACCGGTTTATCGCTGAAGGCAAGACAGATATGGTCGGCATGGCGACGCCGCTTTTCTGCGATCCTGAACTGGTCAAGAAGGTGGCGGCAGGCAGGGCA
>JBFYXR010000206.1:0-3864 GCA_041310455.1 Desulfobacteraceae bacterium
AGATCAGAGGTTAAGAAGATAAGAAGATAAGAGGTTAAGAGGTTAAGAAGCTTAGAAGATTAGAAGCCGCAACCCTACTCCTCACGCTCTTACGACTTACGCAGACATTATGATCTCCAAAATCCTGTTTATAACTAAACACTAAAATGAAAGGCTGAACATGAATTACGATATTAAGGACATCACGCTGGCTGAAAAGGGCCGGTTAAGGATTGAATGGGCCGGCATGAGCATGCCGGTGTTGAATAAGATCAGGGAGAGGTTTCAAAAGCAGAAACCCCTGAAGGGCCTGAGGCTTTCCGCATGTCTCCATGTGACCACCGAGACAGCCGGGCTTATCAAGACACTGAAGGCGGGTGGCGCCGAGGTGGCCCTTTGTGCATCAAATCCACTGTCGACCCAGGATGACGTGGCCGCATCGCTTGTGGCCCATGACAAGGTGCCTGTCTTTGCCATCAAGGGCGAAGACCATGCGACCTATTACAGCCACATACTGTCTGCATTGAAGCACAAACCCCACATGACCATGGATGACGGGGCGGACCTTGTCAGCTCTATCCTTTTCATAGCGCTGAATAGATGGGATGACCTTGAGCCCTCCGTGGGCAAGTGGGCAAAGGGCCTTTCGGTGAAGGAAAGGAAGGATTTCCTTTCCAATATAGTGGGAGGGACAGAGGAGACCACGACCGGGGTCATCAGGTTGAAGAGCATGGAAAAGGACGGGGTATTGAAATTCCCCATTGTCTCCGTTAATGACGCCGACACGAAACACCTTTTTGACAACCGCTACGGGACAGGCCAGAGCACGGTGGACGGGATTATCAGGGCCACCAACAGGCTGCTGGCGGGGTCCAAATTTGTCGTAAGCGGGTACGGCTGGTGCGGCAGGGGTGTTGCTTCCCGCGCAAAGGGCCACGGGGCGGATGTGATAATCTGCGAGGTCGATCCCCTGAGGGCGCTTGAGGCGGTCATGGACGGGTTCCAGGTGATGCCCATTGGGAAGGCTGCCCCCATCGGAGATTTCTTCTGCACCCTTACGGGCGATATAAATGTCATCCGCAGGGAGCACTTCAAGGTCATGAAGGACGGCGCGATAGTATCTAACTCCGGTCATTTTAATGTGGAGCTTGATCTTGTGGGCCTTGCCAAAATGTCAAAAGGCCGCCGTTATGTAAGGGAGTTTGTGGAGGAGTTCACGATGAAGGACGGAAGGAGGATCTACGTCCTAGGGGAAGGGCGGCTTATAAACCTCGCCGCTGCAGAGGGCCACCCATCGAGCGTCATGGACATGAGCTTTGCCAACCAGGCCCTGTCGGCAGAATACATGGCCAAAAACCATGCCGGACTTGAAAAGAAGGTGTACCCGGTGCCAGGAGATATCGACAAGGAGATCGCCCGTCTGAAGCTCCTGTCCATGGGAGTGGAGATAGATACACTGACGCCCGAGCAGGCGAAGTATCTCTCCTCATGGGAGATGGGGACCTGATAAAAGAAAATCATATATCACAAAAACAAAAGCCACGTTGTTTTCACCGCGTGGCTTTTGTTTTTCAGAATTTCTGTATACCTGTTTAAAGATCCCATTATTTTTATAAAGGGTGATCCCGGATCGTTTTAAGGAGAGAATTTTTTAATCTTGATATCTCCCATGACTTTATAGTGCCTGTCATTGCCGGTAATTATAGGAAGGCCATAGGCGACGGCAGAGGCTCCAATCAATGAATCCGCTAATTGGATGGAATGACTTAGAAAATTCTGTTCCACAAAAAACATCGCCTTGGCGGATATCTCTTCCGATAAATAAAGGATTCTGGCGTTCCAGCCATGAAGGGCCTTCCTGAGGCTGTTCAATTCCTTTTTATTTCTCATCCCCTGGACCAATTCCATATAGGTCACGACAGAGATAAAAAAACTGCCCGAATCCTCAATTATTTTATATGCCTTCTCGTTGCCTCTCATGTACCAGATAAGAACATCAGTATCTATGAGCGCCATTCAAGACCTCCCTTTTCTTAAGCCTCTGACATACTCCTCAACATTTTTGACATCATCATTGTCTTTCCAGATTCCGAACAGCTCATTGCTTGATGTTTTTTCCCTTATTTCAAGGTAAGGGATGAGTTTGGCGCAGGGATTACCGCGATAGGTAATAACAACTTCCTCGCCCCTGTTGACGGTGTCAAGCAGTTCTTTTGAATGAAATCTTAGGTCTTTTGCAGTGGCTTTCATGAGTTCCTCCTCCCAACAAGTTTACATTATGAAATGTAAACTATGATGAATGGAAAGTCAATCAAAAACCTGATATTACCATTAATCCGGGACCTATCTTCTTTACTCAAATACAGGCGATTTCTCGATATACATACCCGGAAGGCTGTTCGAAAAAGGCGAATTCACCCGGGCTGTTGCCGAGATGAATATTGGCGACAATCACCTTCGATTCTGGAACAAACTCGCGGAGGCCGCCGATGACCAATGGATTTATGACAGCTGGCAGATGCCGAGTCTTGTGTTTACGGATGTGGTTGTGCCCGGGGTATAACCTTTGCTCTCCTTTGACATACATTATAATGTGTGATAGATTGTGTAAAAAAATATGGAAGGAGGATGCAGATGCCTACTAATTTAGCGATCGATCCGGATTTGTTGAAAAAGGCCTTAGAGATAAGCGGTCAGAAAAGTAAAAAGGATACAGTGACCATGGCGTTAAAAGAGATGATCAACAGGCGCAAGCAATTGGATATATTAGATTTGTTTGGAAAGATGGACCCTGATCCTGAATATGATTATAAAAAAGGGAGAAGTCGATGAAAGTTCTCATTGACACACCTATTTGGTCGTATGCTTTACGCGCCCCCAATAAAGAATACCAGAATGAAATTGATCAACTTATATCTCTTATCAGAGATCAAAGGGCT
Source organism: Desulfobacteraceae bacterium (assembly GCA_041310455.1). Lineage (GTDB taxonomy): Bacteria > Desulfobacterota > DSM-4660 > Desulfatiglandales > HGW-15 > JAFGIC01. Next base: position 2,919 of record JBFYXR010000206.1, read on the forward strand.
CTTATTATTGGTCCTATACGTCAAGAAATTTTATCCGGCTATAGCGATTTACACAAATTTAAGACATTAAAAGAAAAACTCTCCTTTTTTGAAAATACTCCTATTCAAGATATTGACTATGAACTCGCAGCTGAACTATGTAACCAATGCAGGAAAAAAGGAATCCAAGGCTCCCATATTGATTTTCTGATATGTGCCGTTGCAAAAAGGATTGACGTTCCGATTTTTACCTCCGATAAAGATTTCCTTCATTACCAAAAGATAATTTCGATAAAATTATATAAATATACCGGCTGAGGTTTCACTTGAATCCTGGCCCCCTTTCTCTAGCTCAATATTATAAAAATATTGATCTTCTTAATAAAAAGGGAAGAGACTAGGAAGCGATGTCTTTACTCTCATTGAAGACCCCCATGTAACAGGCGGTCTTGGCAGCCGATTATATGACAGCGACGGCTTTGCAACCAAAAAAAGGGCTATGGTTGAAAAGGGAGTCCTTAATGAATATTACATCGACTGGTATCGCAGCCGTAAACTGGGGGTTGAGCCGACTACGGGCAGCCCATCCAATCTGATACTGCCCCCCGGCAAACGATCCGTCGCGGAGATCATGGAGGACCTGGGACGGGGCATTGTCATTAACGGATTCATAGGCGGAAATTCCAATTCAAACACCGGTGATTTTTCAATCGGCATAACCGGGAGGCTGTTTGAAAAGGGAGAATTCATACAGGCAGTTTCCGAAATGAACATTGCGGACAATCATCTTCAATTCTGGAACAAGCTTGCGGAGGCTGCCAATGACCCGTGGACATACAGCAGCTGGCATATGCCCAGTCTTGTCTTTACAGATGTGGTTGTTTCCGGGGTATAACAAATCTATAAAGGAGTATGACTAATATGAAACTCCCTCTGACATCAGGTGAAACGGCTTGTCAATGTGTAA
>JBFYXR010000209.1:0-3116 GCA_041310455.1 Desulfobacteraceae bacterium
TGGCCAATCTGCTTGAACAAATGGGACCCTTTATCCGATGAGGAATTGATATGATACTGATACTGCCTGAGCTGACCATACTTCTTTTTTCCGTCTTCTTTCTGCTGATCTCTCTTGGAGACAGGAAGCACAATCCCGCCAATTACGCAGGGCCGCTATCGACCTTTGTCCTTATCATTTCCCTTTTAACACTGCGCAGCAACGGAACCCTGTTTTCCGGGGCATACAGTGTGGACCTCTTTTCACAGGTCTTTAAACTTATGCTGAGCCTGGGTTTCTGTCTTATCCTGTACATGCAGGGCAAGAAAAAAGAAACAGAAGAGAACTACGGCGCTGAATACTTCATGTTCCTGGGATTTTCCATCCTGGGCCTGATGATGCTTGTAAGCTCAGTGGAGCTCATATCCATTGTCATCTCCCTTGAGATATCATCCTACAGCCTCTATTGCGTTGTCCCCCTGAGAAAAGGCCGCACGAAGGTCCAGATAGAGGCATCAATGAAGTACCTCTTTTTCGGGGCTGCGGCCACGGGGATTATGCTCTATGGAATGGGCTACATGTATGCCATTGCCCGTTCAACCTTCCTGGCTGATATTATAAAGGTGATGCCTTCCTTTATCAGCGAGCCTGTTGGAATCATAGCAGTCGTGTTTGTGCTTGCGGGATTTTTTTTCAAGCTCTCTTTGTTTCCCTTTCACTTCTGGGCGCCGGATATCTATGAGGGGGCCTCAAATACAACCACCACCTTTATTGCCACCATCCCGAAGATTGCGGCTGTTGCCCTTCTTATCAGGGTGGTCATGCTCGCGGCGCCGGGCGCCCAGGAGTTAATAAATATCCTCATCATACTGGCGGCTGTCTCCATGACCTTCGGAAACCTGGTAGGCCTCGTTCAAAGAGACCTCAAGAGGCTCCTTGCCTATTCGGGGATCGCCCATGCCGGCTATATCATGCTTGGCATCCTTTCCATGAGCAGGGACGGAAACGCGGCCGCCATATATTATATAGCGGTTTATCTTTTTATGAACCTTGCATGCTTTTATGCGGTTATCCTGCTTTCGGGAAACGGCGAGAATGTCAGCGTGGATGACCTTGCGGGCCTTGCAAAAAGATCGCCCCTCCTGGCCCTCCTCCTTGCCGCGGCTGCATTCAGCCTGGCAGGGATACCGCCCACGGGCGGCTTTACAGGAAAGCTGTTACTGCTGATGAGCGCGTTCAAGGCAGGGCACCTGAATATCGTTGTGATAGCCGCGGTTAATACCGTCATTTCTATTTTTTATTATCTCAACCTGGTCAGGATAAGCTATTCAAGGGATGCATTGCCAGGCGGAGGCGAGATAAGGCTGTCCTTTCAGGAAAAGATGCTGTGCCTGCTGCTAACAGGGCTCATCCTCTACACAGGACTCTTTCCCTTCGGCCTTCTTGAGGCATTTAAATCCATGATTTAATGTTAAAAGATCCACTGCTGAAAAATAAAGGTCCCAATCCCCGAGAAAAAGCCCAATAATGCCAGCACGCTCACATTCTTCAGATACCAGAGGAAGTTTATCTTCTCAATGCCCATAACCGCCACGCCGGCGGCTGAACCTATTATCAGCGCGCTTCCTCCGGTCCCGGCGGACAGGGCCAGAAACTCCCAGAAGGCATGATTGACAGGATATACCTCCATGCTGAACATCCCCTGTGCAGCAGCAACAAGCGGGACATTATCAATTACAGCAGAAAGCAGTCCCAATATGGTTCCTGTTAAATATTCATTTTTTATATACCTGGAAGTAAAGTCCGCCATCTGGCCTAAGGCGCCGATAGACTGAAGGGCTGAAACGGCAAGCAATATCCCAAGAAAGAACAGGATGCTGGGCGTGTCAATCTTCTGCAATGCATTTGCAACTGAAAATCTCGCCCGGTCCTCATGTGGTTTCCCATAATGCACGAGACTGCCTATTATCCACATAACGCCCAGGGCGGTCAGCATACCCATAAAAGGCGGCATATGGGTTATTGTTTTAAATACCGGAACAGAGACCAATAGCCCAATCCCGGAGAATAGTATGACGGTGCTCTCAGCAGGATGAGCAGCCCTTTTGATCCCGCACACCTGGCTGATTTCCTGTCCTCTGAATTTAATGAGCAGCAGGGCCAGAGGTATGAATAGAACCATAAAACTGGGGATTATGGTCTTAATTATAATATCCCCGGCAGTTATCTGGCCCCCTATCCACAACATGGTGGTGGTGACGTCTCCGATCGGAGACCATGCCCCTCCGGCATTGGCGGCAATAATAATCATTGATGCAAACCATAGACGGTCCTGTCTGTCATATATCAGCTTTCCGGCCAATGAAGTCATGACAATAGATGTGGTCAGATTGTCAAGAACCGCGGAAAGAAAAAACGTAATCATGCTGATCAATATAAGAATATTAGTCTTTGATTTTGTTCGTATTGCATCGGTAATAATCCTGAATCCATCGTGTGAATCCACCACCTCAACAATGGTCATTGCGCCTAACAGAAAAAACAGAATCGCAGAAATATCCGCTAAATGTTCGAGAAGAATTTTCTCCGATTCATGAGGAGAATGCCGGGTTAAAAAGAATAACAGCCAGCAGATCACTCCGGTAACAAGAGCTATGGCGGCCTTATCGATCTTTATATTATGCTCAATGGCGATCAGAACATACCCGATAATAAAAACTATACTTACTAATAGAACCATCTTTTCCCCTCAGGATTTTTTGTGAAACAACAATATAGGCACAGGTTCATTTAATCAATTAGAATCTGCAAGGTGTAAAATTGGAATTAGCTTGACATAAATTTAGGCTAATCTATAATTATTAAAAAAATAACATGATTTGCAAGGGTTCGGTAATGCTCCTTTATTGCCGGAGGTGAAGCAGGTTTTGATAGGCGGGCCACTATCTGAATTAAGTATTTGGATAGCGGCCTTTTCATTTTATAAACGGTTTGAATCCTGTTATACATTGCGTCTAATATAATGCAGCATTAGTCTCCTCCCCTCTAAGGGGAGGATTAAGCTGGCGTCTATTAAGGTGTTCCTTCATCGATGTCTTAAGACCCCCTCCAGCCTCCCCCTAAGAGGGGGAGGAATT
>JBFYXR010000210.1:0-5717 GCA_041310455.1 Desulfobacteraceae bacterium
ATAATCTTCATTCTATTTGGAACGCTTATAGTGGCAGCTGGAAGCTCATCCTGCGGGATTATTATGTTTGTAGACCTTATCGTCGCCCATATATCGCGCATGATCATAGGTCCTGATCACACCAGGCTGATCCCCTTTGCCGCAATACTCGGGGCTGCATTTTTACTCATCACGGATACCATCGTGAGGATCATGCCGGGCGGGGAGATACCAATAAGCATCTTCACATCCTTTCTGGGCGCCCCTCTTCTGGGATATCTCCTGATAAAGCAGGCCAACCAATGGAAGGCATAAAGTCGAAAAGGAAATTATCAATTTTATGATCAATAAACACAGGCTGATTTTATTCATATTACTTATAGCCCTGGCCATGTTTGTTGCTTATACAAACACCCTGTGGGCCGCAGATAAAAGGACGATTACCGGGCTTGACGGTTTAAGGATCGATATCCCGTCCTATCCCGAAAGGATCGCGTGTTTTTACCATCCGGCATACGATAAGATAGTCATGCTCAGCAACGGGAAAAGGATTGCCATGCTGCCGAAGGAGGCTACTCAGTGGGCCTGTAAATTCTATCCCGAGCTCAAGGGCATCCCGATTGATAAATCAGGAAACATCCCGGATGTGGAAAGGCTCCTTAGCCTCAAGGTGGACCTGGTGTTTTATCCCAAGGGTCGCCGCAACGTTGAAAAGGTTGTAGAGGCTGGGATACCTGCAGTCTGTCCCTTTGACAATAATGTGGCGTCCACAAATATCAACGAATATATGGCTGAATTTAAGAGACAGATCCGTTTTTTCGGGGAGATCCTGGGCCGGGAGGCAAAGGACCGGGCCGAGAGATACTGTGAATATATGGATGAGATCAATTCAAGGGTTAAAGCGATTACAGCAGATATCCCTGTGCCAGGCAAACCCAAGGTGTATTACGGCAAGGCAACGGACCTCTATTCCACGCAGGGATACAATTCCGTAATGAGGTGGTACACCGAACTGGCCGGAGGGATATACCTGCCCGGAGAAATTCAGAGTTACTACGCAGAGGTCAACAGGGAGCTGATAATAGGGTGGGACCCCGACATAATACTCCTGGGGATGTACGGGGCATCGGATGCGGGGGCAGACGATGCGAATCTGAAAACATTCAAGGCATACAAATCAGGAAAGATCTACAATATACCGGCGGGGATGTTCTATTGGGATATGACCAGCTGTGAAACTGCGCTGCTGCCATTGTATCTTGGAAAGAAATTCCATCCGGAGCTGTTTAAGGACTGGGACATTATTAAGGAGATGAAAAGGTTTTATTCCGAGATTTACAAGATAGATATGACCGACAGTGATGCGGAGAGAATATTAAAGGGTAGGCCTCCGCTTTAATTGATTTGTTACGAGATAATAATTACATAAATACAGTGTATGATCTGTGAAAATCAATGCTATATTTTTAAAGACTGGAAAGGTGTCTAAAGGGTATATAGGATAAGGAGTAAAATGGATCATTTAACAAAACGGTTTCTATTACGGGTTGCATCACTCTTTTTATTTCTGATTTTATGTGGATGCAGCCATGGGCAGATTGCGCAGGAACAGACAGCTCCATGGAAGTTTGCTGTTATCGCTGACACGCAGGGAAACAAAAATACTGAATCTCATAAGCCATTTATCAATGAAAAGATCCTCACGCTTATTGCAGACGACATAGCGCGCGAACATCCTGACTTTGTGCTGGTTGCAGGTGATCTCGTGAGCGGCTGGCTGTATAACGGAGGGAACGATTATCCAACGCAATTTGCCGTCTGGAAGGAGGTAATGAAGCCCGTCTATGATGCGGGCATCAGGGTCTATCCGATACGAGGCAATCATGAAGATGGGCCGGAACGATTTGTCCTGTCACCGCTTCCCGCCGACCTCGAACCACCGGAAGGTTCCCAGGAGTCTTTGAGATCGGCATTCCGCGAGGCCTTTGACCAGGAATATATTCCTCAAAACGGACCTGAAGGGGAAGAGGGGCTTACATACAGTTTCAGTTATAAAAACACCCTTATAATTGGCCTCGACGAATATACCTTGCACCAACACAAGGTCAACCAGTCTTGGATTGAGGAACAGATTGCCCAGAAGACTGAGGCCCATCTCTTTGTATTTGGACATGAGCCTGCATTCACCGTAAATCAAAAAGACAATCTATCCTTTTATGCAGAGGATCGTGACATGTTCTGGAGTGCTGTCGGCAACGGAGGAGGGCGCGTCTATTTCTGCGGGCATGACCATATGTATAATCGTGCCTTTAATACCGACAGATCGGGAAATGCTATACGCCAGATTACTGTCGGCACGGGCGGGGGGAGGCCACATGAGTGGTCTGGCGAACATCTTGATGAAACAGACATTATTGGGGAGTATCACATGGAGGACCTTTATGGTTATGTGATCGTTATTGTAGACGGGTCAAAGGCGACAATACAATGGAAGGCCGTTACTGAAGGTGAAACAGGCAGAGACTGGAAGGTATTTGACATCTTTTCCTATGACCTTTCTGAAAAAAGTCTCCTTCCTTGATTGACCGCAAAATATGGCAATAGGAAGAGAGTTTAATAGTTGCGAATTAAGCTAAACCTTACTATTCAAAAAAGAGGGCTAAAGAAAATGGATAAAACGATTCAGCAGAAAATAATGGAGTTTCTTCAGCCTTATTCGAAAGACCTTCGGGCAGTTGATGTGCGCATTGGTCTCGGGTACACAAGCGTTCGACTTGACAACGGCAATATCGGGCTCGCCTGGACTGCAAGGAAAGAATCGGAAAGCTGCACCCACGTACAAAAGGCAGGCACCCTTGCAGGAAGGCCAACGGTCGAGCTTCTCGCTTTGCTTGGAGGAAGACGCAATCTGCTTGCAGGGGGCGATAATCCACTTGAACGATCCATTGGCCTTGCCGCAGCAAATGCGGTTGCTGCCGGGCTTCCCCGTCCCGAATCTACAAAGGAGGAGGTCCTGGATATTGTCAATGTCCAGGCTTCCGATCATGTGGTCATGGTCGGGTTTTTCGGCCCTCTCATGCCTGTGCTTAAAAAGACAGGATGCAAACTTGATATACTGGAACTGAGAGAGGACAGACCCGGGACTATATTGCCTGCAGAAGGTAAGGGGCCTCTTTCAGCATGCACGGTGGCTATTATTACAGGCACATCAATTGTAACCGGCACCCTGGATGAGCTGCTGGCCGGTTTAGGAAATCCCCGGTCCGTAATAATCCTGGGACCATCTACATTCATGCTGCCCGAGGTGTTTGCAGGGACGCCTGTAACCCATCTGGCCGGCGCATGGGTCCGCAATCCCTCTGCTGTTGAAAAGATTGTCTCAGAAGGCGGCGGTACAATGATTCTCAGGCAACATATGGACCTTGAAACAATCTGCCTGTAATGCAGATTTACGGCTTTAAAGCTCCGGTGAAAAGTATTTGCCGCCTCATTATAAAATGGATAAATCGATTAAATCATATTTGACATAACAGGATTTTATATGCTATTAGGACCAGTTAATACAGGTATTATCGTCCAGGGCATGCACAATAACCAGAAAAAGTCTGAGCAGCTTTCCATCCAGGGTGTTCTTTCAAAATGACCAATAAATACCTGTTTTTTTTGGAGATATCATATATCAATGATGATATAAGGGGCAAGTGTATTTTAAAATGTTATATATGTGTATTTAAATGTTAATAAAACTGTATTATATTATTATATTCTTGAATTTATTATGCTTCTCTTTCAGAATTGCAGGGCGTAAAAACCTGGGATATGCCTCCGGTATAGTTGCACTCATTGCAAACGGGGCATTGCTCATTTCAATAGCTATACAAAGCGGGCATCTTCCACTATTTAATTTCTTCGAATCCTTCCTTTTTATGACATTTGTTCTCGGGCTGTTGGGTCTCTGTATAAGGGGTCCGAAAGATTATGCAGACAAAATAAGGGTGTGGGTATGGTTTGAGATCCTTGTCCTTCTTATCATGACACTTTTTTTTCCGAAAGAACCTGCCTTCTCAATGTATAACTACGGGTATATTCTTATTATCCTGTTTCATATATTCCGGTATGTCTCGCTTCCCCTGATGCTCTACGCATCAGCGTTTTATATCCAGTTCATCATACAGAGAGAAAAGAATGAAAGGACAAGGCTGCTTTCACAGCAGGGGAGGAATTTCCTGCTGCTGAGCGCAGGCCTGTTTCTCACATCCGAGTATATAGGGATCATCTGGTGTCAGATCGGATGGGGCGATTTCTGGATGTGGGGCCTGAACTTCCTGCAATCTATATTTATTGTGCTGTTTCTCATGCTGGCGTTTCATCTCCCCGGCAAGGGCAAGTTTTATGAGGATATCAAATCGATAATCGGGGGCCTGGCAGGCTTTGCAGTCCTCACTTTGTATATAGTAAGGGGTTTGCTGGGATGAGCAGGATAACTGAAAAACTTGCATCCTTTCACTATACTACCTGGAACCTGGTTGTCCTGCTTTTGTGGCAGGTGTGGGGGATGCTGATGGCCGGTTCTGCTGCCTACAAAACAGGTTTTCAGGGCATGAATAATGTCCTTGTCAGGGACTGGCTTTTGTCAAAGGATACGGGTTTTCCCGTCCTTAAGGTATGGTTTATCGGACTCTGCATCCTTATGATCCTCCTTGGAATAAATCTTATTTTCTGCTCATGGGAAAAGATCTTCAGGCTCATAAGAACAAGGTTCAACGGCCCCAAGTTATACATGCTTATCGTGCATGTAATTTTCGGGCTTGTAGCCCTGGGCCATCTCGGAGGCCTGATGCTGGGGTATGAATATAACAATATCCAGTTGAGTGAAGGGAAGACATACAGTTTTGAAGACGGCTACCGGATTGAAGTGAAAAGCGTAAATTTTATAAGTGACTATAAGGTCCTGGAAAAGACAAAGTATATTACAAAGGATGAATTTGATTACAGGAAGAATTCTGCTGATATAACTTTGACGAGGGACGGCAAAGAACTAAGCAGCGGCAGTGTGTTTCTCCTGGACCCGCTGGAGTACAGGGATATCCAGGTCACCCTCAGAAATTTTATAAAATCCCCTGAACCAGGTGATCAGCAGGTTGGTGTGGAATCAAAGCCATGGATAGTTCTTACCGTTTCCAGAAATCCCGTGCTTAATATATTTCTTGTAATTTACCCGCTGATGATCGCAGGGATATTTATTCATCTGATCATGACATGGAAAAAGCCTCCAGCTTCCGGATTGGCGTCAGAGGGAGCGGAATGAACTCCAGCGCTACAGGGCAGCGGGGTATCAAAACTCAAATCTATCCCCTACTCTTATAAATGAGATTAGGGATGTCCCCCTCTTGGAGGGGGAAAAGGGGGAGGTTAGATCATTGGCAAGACAGGGGGAATCAAACCCGCAGAAATTAGACTTTCATCTATAGATAACCAATTAAACAACAGTCAGCTTTGTCTGACCAAGAAATTTCAGTTTTTGAATTTACGAGGGGCATTAACCACAATTAAAAAAGGAGAGGACTTTATGGAAAATAAAAGAATAAATATTATGTCACTTAAATATCTGCGTTCACTTATTTTGCTAACATTAATTGTTTTCGGGTTTATCACCATCATCGCTTCAGGCGGCGGTGATGATGACGATGATCCACCAGTAGAAACCCCTACATATTCCATTTCAGGGACCATAACCT
>JBFYXR010000211.1:0-5391 GCA_041310455.1 Desulfobacteraceae bacterium
TTAATCTTAAAAGGCTTGGCAATAGGGACGAGTTGAAATTCGTGATCGCTGACATGACTGATTATGATTACGCCAGGGAAATGCTGGACATCATCGATAGTATTTGCCCAAGTTCTGCAGCTGTGCATTTCTCACCATGTTTCGGGAGTATGGACCTTGAGAAACTCAGCCATTGGATACTTGAAGATTTTCTGGACGTCAGGCTCAATCTCCAGCTGCACAAGTTTATATGGGACCCCCGCCGGAAAGGCGTGTAAAAGGACACCATGAGACTCGATTATACACTTGACCAGAAAGTTCCTTTTTTCAAAACAGTCCTTTTCGGCATACAGTGGGCTGCTGTCCTGGTCCCGAGCATTATTATTCTTGGAGAGGTGGCGGCACGCGTTCATCTTCTGAATGCATCAGGCCAGATCCATTACCTGCGGGTGCTCTTCCTTGTCTGCGGGGCTACTCTCCTTTGTCAGATTTTCTGGGGCCACAGGCTTCCCTTGATACCGGGACCGTCTGCTGTCCTACTTATAGGCCTTATTGCCGGCCAGCACGCCGGGAATCATGCTGTTTACACATCCGTAATGATTGGGGGCCTGCTGCTGGCCATCCTGTCCGTCAGCGGCCTGTTCAGGCTTCTACGGAGACTCTTTACAGTTAATGTGATAACCGTGGTATTGCTGCTGATCGCCTTTATACTGCCTCCCACAATAGTAGGGCTGATAATAGACGGACAGACCGGAGTCAGGTCCCTATATAATCTTTTCTTCGCCCTGGGGCTTACTCTGCTTACCTTTCTTTTTTACGGTTTGCTGAAAGGGATCTGGAGGTCAACACTGATCATATGGGCTGCGGCCGCAGGCGTCCTGCTCTATTACACGGCATTCCCCGGTGATGTAAAGGAATTATTCGCCTTGAGAAATATTTCGTCAGAAAGTCTTCTGGATCATATGACATATACCCTGTCCTTTGAGCCCGGGCTTATTCTCTCATTTATTTTCTGCTTTATCGCCCTGTCCGTCAACGATCTGGGATCCATTCAGTCCGTCAATGAACTGCTTGAGACAGATTTTCAGGAGAAACGCATCTCAAGGGGGATCTTTTTGACAGGACTGGCAAATATCCTCTCGGGTTTTCTGGGTGTTATAGGCCCTGTCAATTATTCCATGAGCCCGGGCATTATAATATCTACAGGCTGCGCATCCCGCTTCTCCGTAATCCCAGCCGCATTTATCGCCCTGCTGCTGGCCTTTTTGCCCGCGGCAGCGGGTATTATTGTCATGACGCCTTCAGTCGTAATCGGCGCCCTCATGGCCTATCTCATGGGCACACAGGTCGCATCAGGCTTAATGATTGCGATCAAGAACAGGGCTGACGGATTTCAGTATGAAGACGCACTGGTGATAGGCGCGGCGGTATTCTTAGGACTCATCGCTATCTTTCTACCGGCCCATGTGATCAGCCTTTTACACCCTTCCCTGAAACCTCTGATGGGGAATGGTCTGGTAGTCGGGGTAATAAGCGCTATAATACTGGAGCATCTGGCGCTGAAGAAGCGATCAGCTTTCAGCAGCAGGAAGTCAGCTTAAAGAGAGTTTTAATTATTTTTGGTTAAAGCTGAAGGCATAGAGCTGACAGCTATATTTATCATTCGATTCCATAGAAAATATGACGGACCCTGAATCATTCTGATAATAAATTCATTTTAGACTTAAAAATAAAGGAGCATTTGATGGAAGAAAGACACGTCTCGAAGATCGCGCTGGAACTGGACATTAAACCGCAACAGGTAACCGCCGTAGCCCTGCTGTTTGAGGAGGGGGCGACGGTTCCATTTATCGCCCGCTACAGGAAAGAGGCCACCGGATCGCTTGATGAGGTGATAATCACGACTATCAGGGAAAGACTCAGCCAGCTGGAGGAGCTTGATAAACGCAGGGGGGCGATACTTCAATCTCTCCAGGAAAGAAATCTGCTCACCGATGAGCTCAATGGAAAGATCATAGCCGCCGAAACCATGACCACACTTGAAGATATCTATCTCCCCTTCAAACCAAAGAGGAGGACAAGGGCAACGATTGCAAAGGAAAAGGGTCTTGAACCCCTGGCTGAGACCATCTTTAAACAGGATGCAACCATAGACCCCATGGCCGAGGCCCTTCCTTTCATCGATGCTGAAAAGGGCGTAAATAATCAGGGAGAGGCGTTGTCCGGCGCCAGAGACATAATAGCGGAATGGATCAATGAAAATCAGGAGGCCCGAGAGCGGATGCGGTCGTTGTACTTTGAGAAGGGCGTGTTCAAGGTCAATGTAATCGCAGGCAAGGAAACGGAAGGCGCTAAATACCGTGATTATTTTGACTGGGAGGAACCTGTGGCAACAGCGCCTTCACACCGTATCCTGGCAATCAGAAGGGGGGAAAAAGAGGAATTTTTGTCCTTAAAGACAAATCCGCCTGAGGAAGATGCCCTCTCACTCCTAGATGCCATGTTCGTTAAAGGCGAATCGCCTTGTTCCCTTCAGGTGAAAGAGGCCGCCCATGACTCCTATGCAAGGCTCCTCTCTTTCTCCATGGAGACGGAGATACGACTGGAGACAAAGAAGCGCGCTGATGAAACCGCGATCCATGTCTTTTCAGACAACCTGAGAGAACTCCTCCTGTCCTCGCCCTTAGGCCAGAAACGGATCATGGGTATCGATCCGGGCATAAGGACAGGCTGCAAGGTGGTGTGCATGGACAGGCAGGGCACTCTGCTCCATCATGAAACCATATTCCCCTTCAGTTCGGAAGATGCGAGAAAGGCGGCCGCCAATACAATTGTCAGGCTCGCTGATAAATTCCAGACAGAGGCAATAGCCATAGGAAACGGTACAGCTGGAAGGGATAGCGAGGCCTTTGTAAAGGCACTGGGTCTCCCCAAAGAAATCCAGATCGTGCTTGTAAATGAAAGCGGAGCCTCGATCTATTCCGCCTCGGAGGTTGCAAGGACAGAGTTTCCTGATCTGGATATCTCCTACCGCGGATCAGTCTCCATCGGAAGGCGTCTTATGGACCCCCTTGCCGAACTGGTGAAGATAGATCCCAAGTCCATCGGCGTGGGACAGTACCAGCACGATGTCAATCAGCAGGCCCTGAAGCAGAGCCTTGATGATGTCGTGATAAGTTGCGTCAATGCCGTAGGCGTCGAGGTCAATACCGCGAGCGAGCAGCTTCTCACCTATGTCTCGGGGTTAGGGCCGCAACTGGCAAAAAACGTGATTGCCTTCCGAAAGGAACAGGGGCCCTTGTCATCACGGGATGATTTGAAGAAGGTTCACCGTTTAGGCCCGAAGGCCTTTGAACAGGCAGCCGGATTCCTGCGCATCAGGGGCGCCTCAAATCCCCTGGATTCAAGCGCTGTTCACCCGGAAAGCTATCCCATAGTCGAGGCAATGGCGAAAGACCTGAATTGTTCCGTGACCGATCTGATTGTGGATGTCGACCTGAGGAAAAAGATCGACCTCTCGCACTATGTTACAGAGACAGTAGGGATGCCGACTCTCACCGATATCCTCCAGGAACTCGCAAAACCGGGAAGGGACCCGCGAAAGCAATTCGAGGAGATGAAATTCGCCGATGGCGTTGAAAAAATCGAGGACCTCAAACCGGGCATGAGACTCAACGGTGTTGTAACCAACGTTGCCGCCTTCGGGGCCTTTGTTGATATAGGCGTGCACCAGGATGGCCTGGTCCATTTAAGCCAGCTGGCTGACCGCTTTGTAAAGGACGCCAAGGATGTCGTAAAGGTAAACCAGCGCGTATCGGTGACCGTCCTTGAAGTGGATCTGGCCCGGAATCGCATATCCCTTTCGATGAAGACCGGTGGGAACCAGGGCGAAAAGAAGGCTGAATCGAAAACGGATAATCAGCATGCCAGGCATGACAATAAGGTTTTGAAGGCGCCCGTGAAGCCGAAGCATACTCCCTTTAATAATCCTTTTGCTAAATTACGCTGAGGAGGATATTCTATGGACAAAAAAACAGCCCTTAAATTCACAAATGTGATTATCGCCATCCTCATACTTAACCAGGCCGCAAGTGCAACCCTTCGCGGCCTGATCGGCCGCGATGCATTTGAGTTGCTGCATGAAGCCGGAGGACTTTTCCTTCTGATTGGAGTAATCATTCACGTAATACTCAACTGGGGATGGGTCAAATCCGCATTCTTTAAAAAGGGATGATCTGCATCCATGACCTCGATACACTATCTTGCAGGATTGAATGTTGATGCAAGGCAGCAATTGCTGGCTAAAGGGCTTTCATCATGGAGAGGAGGCCCTGTACTGCACCTGGTGCCTACCAGGGGGAGGGTCATTGAACTTGAATCTGACCACCGTTTCTGGCTCAGGAAGAGACAGGATACCCTTATTGGCCTGATCTACAGGATATTTGAAGAAAACATCAGGTTCAGTCAGTTCAAGGATTGCAGACTGATCGATGATGATGTGCGATCCCTTATAATCAGAAAGGCTATGGAGGAGAGATCCGGCCTTCCTGATGGTCTTTCCTGTTTTGACTGCCTTTTAAAGAATCGGGATGCCGATTTTCCGGGAATTTTCAGGTCAATCAGTTCCTTCTTCTCACAACTTGTAAAAAACAACTATCAGGACCGCTTTGTAAACCACCTGCAGGGCAGGATAATAAAGGCCGAGGCAAAGGGCGATCCTTCCGGAGATGGGCTTTATGCCCTTGAAAGCGACCTGGCATGGCTTTTCGGCGACTTTGAGGAGAAAAAAAGAGAGCTTAAGGTTTATGATGCTGATGATGTGGTTTCGGGTGTAAGGGAGTTTTTAATCCGGGGAGGCGTCCCCTACCCTGTAAATAAAACCGATGTTATTATTTTTGACGGGTTTATCCATCTTTCAAGGATCGAAGAAGATATACTCTGCAAGCTCTTCAGTATGGTAAAGGAGGTATGGTGGCCTCTTGACTACCAAGGGGGGAAGGAGGATGCCCTTAATGATTTCAGAAAGGCATGCGGCAGAGAAAAAAACCGTCACAGCGGCATGGAGGCATACAGGATATTCTCGCCAATGGCATCCTTCATGGAAAGGCTTGAAAAAGAAGGATTTGAGTCGGTTACGGAAAATTCCGGAGGTGCAATTTTTTTCAATCCCGCGGCCGAAGGACTCTATCTTGACGGACATCTGAGGAATATATGCGGCAACAATCTCAGGATTAAATCCTTTCCCGGAAAGGCGGATGAGGTCCGCGGGATTGCAGCCGAGATAAAAAGAATAATCCATGACGACAGGCTGGACACGGCACGGGATCTGGGCAGGATAAGGATTATCTTTCCCGAGTTGAAGGAATACTCCTCCGTTATATATGAAATATTCAGGGAATACGGCATCCCCTT
>JBFYXR010000213.1:0-8751 GCA_041310455.1 Desulfobacteraceae bacterium
AGGAGGCAGGCGCAGGAATAGACCTGAAGAATACATGGCCAAATGTCCAGGGCCCTATACATCATCCCTATTCCTATACGGTGGTTACGATGGCAAGGTCCAGCGTGATGCAGCTGCAGGTCAACCTGGAGGGCGAGCGTGTATCCGACCCGGGCGGAGGCGGCGGCACCGGACGGGTGACCCCCAATCCGCATGTGTACAGTATAGCGGATAAGGATGTTATTGAGAAGGCAGGGGAGCTGGCCGCTGACTCGATAAGTGAAGAGTACGAACACGAGCGCGCCAGGAATCACTGGAGAGATGACGTCGAAGAGGAGGTAGCCGTTGATGAAAAGTGGGGCTATGGCCGCCACATAACAAAGGCGGACACACTGGTGGAGCTGGCCTTGAAAATTAAGATTGATCCTACTGCGTTCCTTGCTACGGTGGAGAAATATAACAAGGAATGCGAGTCAGACAAGGGGCAGGACGCCGCCGTGACGGGAGACATGCAGGGCGGACCAGGCGGTCGAGGCAGCGGTTTCTTCCAGGGCAGCGCATCCCCGATGCCTGTTAAAAATGGCCCCTTCTACGCCATTTTCGGTCAGCGCTTCAGACAATGCACACACGGAGGAATAATAGTCAATGTCAATCATGAGGTCCTTGACCCTAAGGGCAATGTGATGCCAGGCCTTTATGCAGGCGGCGATTGCGTCACAGAATACACGGTCAGCACAGGCGCTCAGGCAGGCGGGCAGGGCAGGGGCCCCGTGAGCGGCACCGGAATCTTTGGCAGTTACACAGCATTCGGCGGAGGCGGGATGGCGGGGATCTACAAAGGGTATTCCGCAGCAATCAGCATAGCAAAATATCTGGGCAAGGTCTAAAAGAGATGCCTACGGATATCCATGGGTTTATGCCCATGGATATTCAGATAGGTTATTCAGGGTGGCGCCCCAGGGGCAGGTGCTCCTGGTGGACAGGGCGGTATGCCGATGATGGGTGGCAGTGATCAAAATACCGATATGCTGAAAAGTAAGAGCACCCCATGCGGCGGTCTCGGCCCGGCATTCCTCTCGGGGTATTGCGCTGGCACTTATGCGGCGGTTTATCTTAAAAATCTTAAATAAGGATTGCTGCCCGCAGCAGCATTATGCCGTTGCAGGCAGCAATGAGTATTGAAAGGCTAAAATTTTACCGATAATGTGACGCTGTAGGTCCTGGGATCGCCGAGCCTCAAGACCTGTTGATCCGCTTCATAACTCTTTTTCACTGCATAATTTGTGATATTTTTGACTATAGCATTGGCGCTCCATTTGCCGCTGGCGCTGTTGAACGCCAGAGAGGCATTATAGAGGAAATAGTCCTCCTGTTTGCCATAACCTTTGCCGTCGCTTTGATCGAAGGTCAGATCGAACCCCGTCTTATGCTGCACGTCAATGTGAGGCATCAGTACGCCGTAGCTCCCGATATCGAAGCTATGCTCATAGCTTGCCGTCATTGATAATTTCGGGGCATTGGGAGCAGCCCTGCCGTCAAAGTTTTGATCAGGGAAAAAAGCTTCATAGATGTAATTAAATCTGAGGGTAGTCCACTGCATATCCAGGTAGGATACGGAAAATTCCACCATGTCCTTGGCCGACGCAACCCAGCTCACGGAGGCGTCTATTCCTATAGTGCGGAGTTTGCCCCAATTCATCCAACCGCCGTCATCAAAGTTATATGTACCGTCAGGATTGGCTCTTCCAGGATCCGGATTTAGCCATTCCCAATAAGTTAAACCTCCAATATCGACTTTTTGTCCGTTAGAAATAGTAGTGGTGCCGCTGGAAAAGGTATGAGCCCTTAGCTCCTCTTCTGTGGCATTCCCTCTGGCTGCTGAATTCTGTGCGAGCCTATTTCTATAGTCATAGTAATAGGCAGAGGTATTCAACTGGACGGTATTGTCTAACATCCTGGTCTTTGCGCCTACTGTATATGCCTTTAAAGACTCTGGCGGTCTGTAGCCATCATTGTTTGCCATGGCCATGCTGTCCGTACGGAAACTGCTTGTATAACTTCCATAAAACATCATGGCGTCGGACATGTCGTATTGGAAACCTAACTTGTAATCCGGGTTTGAAATGTCCATCTGTGTTTCGTCCTTACCCGTTGGGTTCTGAGCGTTCGCCCTGCCCGCGTCGTACCCGATTTGATGTGCATAGTCCCAACTCTTGCGAATGCCTGCAGTAACGGAAAGCTTGTCATTGAACGGGAGCGGATATGTTATATTGCCATAAATCGCCTTTTGCTTTGTGTTATTTTTATTCGAATTGTTTAATTGTGCCGAAAGATTGGGGTATTCAGCGCTGTTATTATAGTCAGTAATTGTATCAAATTGGCTTTTATAATATGAAAGGCCCACAATATATTGGAGCAATTTGAAATCCTCGGAAGATGCAATGCGTGCCTCCGCACCTTTCTGGTTCATGACCCTGCTGCTATACCAAGTCGCAGGAATTTGAGTCTGATTGGGGCCGGGAGGGCCGGGGGGGTAGTTCACATTGCCTGCCAGGTCTCCTGATGAGTCGCTTTTGCTGGAACTGGACGTTATTGTAAGATTGCCGATAGGAGTGTTCCAGGAAATATTGGCATTACCGCCCTTTGTTATCTGGTCTAAAGGATTGTTTGCTCCCTGGGCGTTCGAAGCCGCGGTCCATGCCGAGCTGGATGACTTATCAAATGCTGCAGCTTGCTGGCCCATCTCGCCTTGGTTCCCGTTTTTTGCATAATTTCCGGTTAATGTGATTTGGAGGTCATCCGTGGCATTCAACAATAACTTGAGACGCGCCGAATCGTTCTTGGTCGATAGTTCATCGGTATAGGGTTCCATGAAGTTATTTTCCCTTGCCCTGTTCAGGGACAGGCGCATGGCTAGTTTATCCTGCACAAGCGGGGCATTCAAGGCAGCCTGCAGTACGCTGTGCTTATAAGAGCCGTATTCTGCCGAGGCATTTGCCGAATATCTGTCGGTCTTGGGAGCGGCTGTTATGATGTTCACAACACCGCCGGGCGAGTTCGCCGCATACAGTGTGCTCTGGGGACCCATGAGGACCTCAATGCGCTCAACATCATAGAGGTTCTGTCCGGAGGTGTTCATGGCGTTATAAGAGCCGTCCACATTCATGGCGACAGTGGGGCTGGAGGATTTCCTGCCGCCGTAGACGGGATCGATATCCGTTATACCACGGATAGAAATTCTCATACCGTCTGCATTTGTGTTAATGAATACGCTTGCAAGGCCTGAAAGGATATCATCCACATTGACCTTTGCCTCTGCGGCAAGGTCCTTGTCGGAGATAACATCCATAGCGAGGGGGACCTTCTGCAGGTTTTGTTCGCCGCGTTTTGCGGCCGTAACCGTGATCTCCTCCAGGGTGAATTCTTCTGATCCTGATTCCTGAGCTAAGGGTTGCACCACAAAACCCATAAAGAAGATTAACCCGATGCACAATGATAGAAATGTGATTCTTTTTTTCATTACATTCTCCTCCTTATTGTTTAGATTGTTGACGTATAAACAGACAGTAACAACTTGCAAAAATCAGCTTAGCGACATTTAAAACTGAAGTTTTATTTAGTGTCCATCCAAAAACTCTCGTTTCTGGATTCAAGCTGTCAGACTTCGGCGAGCTCAGTCGAGTCGCACTCAGCATTCAGCTTTCAGCAAAAGTCTTATAATTCGACAGGTTGGCTGACCGCTGATCGCTGAACGCTCCATCCATTAAAGCCTTATTTATGGATGGACACTATTTATGATTGATAAAACGTAATAACCTAGCCTTTTATTAACTCCAGAGAAAATGGTGTTTAATTTGTGAGGGAATTATATGGGGTATATTCATGTTGTGCTATGGCAAAACACGACAATTTTATGACATTTAATGAAATATATTAAAAGTATGTATATGTGGGCATGGGTAAATGTAATGGGATTTTCAGAACTCGTGAATACCCTGCCGGTCATGGCTGTTCCGGGATTATAATCAATGATTTTAACAGGTGATAATATGATAGCGAATATTACTTTACATAAAATATTCAATGAATTACATTTATTAGACGAAATAAAGATAAGGCATTCGTCCCGATAGCGGATTTATATGGAAATTACAGACTCCCTATCGTTCACACCTAAAAAAGCGAGGTATCATCAATCATGAAAAAAATATTCCGTTACTTTCTACAGGGCCTCCTGCTGGCCGCTCCCGCCGGTATCACCCTTTTTATTATCTACTGGGCGTTTGAAAAGATCGACGGACCTGTCCGCAATTTCGTCTACGGCAACTTCAATATCCAGATCCCGGGCATCGGCCTCGTGGTGACCTTTACCTTCATCGCCATGCTGGGCTGGGCCGGCCAGTCATTTTTGCTGCAACCCATTGTCAGGTTTATTAATAACCTGTTTGAAAAAGCGCCCATTATCAAGCTTGTCTATAGCTCACTCACCGATTTCTTCAATGCCTTTGTAGGCCAGAGGAAGAAATTCACCAGGCCCGTGCTGGTGAAAGTAAACCTGGTTTCAGAGCTTGAAATGGTAGGGTTTATCACTGCAGACGATCTGTCGGACCTGGGGATCAGGGATAAGGTTGCGGTGCTGTTCCCGCACTCCTACAACTGGTCGGGCGAGATGTTCATTGTCCCAAAAGAGCTCATCACACCCCTAAACCTGCCCCCTGGAGAAGTAATGAAATTTGCCCTGACAGGAGGAGTGACAAGGATGTAGAAGAGGAAGTTATGAAGTAGAACAGTCTAAATTTTTTCCATAGTCAGATCAAATGTGTAATCGCCTTTCCTGGGGCCGCCCGGTATTACTTTTCTATCCGAGATAAAGCCTTTGGCCTGGAAAAATGACATATCAGAATAACACTGAATCTCGGGCAGCTTAGCCCCGACTGACAGAAAATCAATCAATTGTCTCTTGTTGGCCTTGACTATGAAGCTCAGGATATTGCCGGTTTGAAAAGTGATATCAAGCTTGACATCAATATCCCTTCTGAATTTATCCTTCATGCTGATGCCTATTGATGAGATCTCCAGGACAGGCATAGTGATTTCATCTTCCCCGGGCTCTTCAGGCAATGATTCCTGGGTATCGGGAAGATCGAGGTCAATGCCTTCCCTTTTAAACATCTTTATCATGAATTTTCTCAAGGCATTCAGTTCCTTTATTGTAAAAATCGGGCTGGAGACCCATTTTCTATATTGATCCACGGCCCTTTCAGGCGAGATAAAAAAAAGCTGGCACCTAAGCATATTTTCCGCCGCCTTTAAAGGAAGGATTCTTTCATCTATCAGCCTTTGAAATTCGAAGAAGGCCTTTTCATACTGCCCGAATTTTGCGAGCGCAACCGCGCCTTCAATGGCCGCAACATCCTTATCACTGGAGTATGAAAACAGATTTCTTATTAGATTCTGTATATCCTCAGACAGCTCCGGGGTGTCCGTACACCTGTCAAGCTCATGGATCTCGGCCTCAACTGCCTTGATCCTTTTATTGAGGGAGCTGATCAGAGATTCCTGCTTTTGTAATGCCTCGTTTTTCTGCGCCAGTTTAAGCGCCTCGCCGTACCTGTATTTTGCCTGCTCCAGAAGGCCCTGGCCGCGATAAATATCAGCCTCCCTGATCAATGATTTAATTCGATCCGTGTCACTCATCTTTTTCCCTTGTTTAAAAGAAAAATTAATTTGCATTCTGGGATGCCATTCTACACAAGTTTCTGCCAGTATCAATAAATTTGGGTTTACCGCAAATAAATAAAAGCACGGAGTTTATTTTTTCTTGAGCAGGGTCAGATGTCCTTGAATTCTATTGTAATGTAGGGATTGAAGTCCATCTTCCACCAGAACGCAGCCGAAACCTCATTGGATACTGCCACCTGAACCTCAATCCGATGAATCCCACGGCCGGTAAACCATGCTTCGGCTGCCCTGTAAAGTTGCTCGCCTATACCCTGTCTGCGGCATCTCTCAGTCACGGCAAGATCGAATAGTATACCGTAATCTCTCATGTCGAATACCGGCGGATGCCTTGCCAATGCTGCCAGGCAGTAGCCCACCACAGCCTTGGTTTCCTCTTCCGCAACCAGGACGCAGGATGCATCTGATCTAATATGATGTGAGATGAACTCCTTGAACCGCACATGACTGTCAGGTGAGAGGCTGAAATGAATATCGAGTCTCCTGTGAAAGTCCATAAGCTCCTGCCATAGATTCACGATGGCATCCATGTCATCAGGGGCGGCCTTCCGTATGGTTAACTCATTCACCATATTCTAACATCCAGATTTTAATATGATATAGCAGCATTATTTTTTTGAAAGGAATAAGTATAGCTCGGAAATGCGGGTGATTAAAGTTTCCGGCGCTCCTTTGCTGCATGACAGAAGGCAGAGACCTGCATATTCTCAAAAGTAAGCCGGCCGGGAGTATAACACGATAAAAATCACGGCCAATAAAAACAGGATCACGGCTAAACCGGCGCAGCCCTCAATCACCATAAGGGTCGTGAGCTTATCTATCTTGGCATTCCCCATGGCCGGACCTCCCTGAAAAAAGGTTGAATATCTATTAAAAGACATTTGACTAATTATATAAAAAAGCTCATTTTTGTGCAATATAATAGATCAATTGAATCAACATGTGTAAGCCGAGGCAAAATGTTAGGCAGGCTGCATAAATCTCCAGGTCATTAACTCATATCACTTTGCCTGGATCCTGAAAATCTGTTTCACTGCATAAATAGTATTTTCTTATGTTATTTATTTGTAACCATAAGTGACCCTATACGTTATCAGATCAAAATCTATCAAAGACAAACAACGCAGTAATAATCCATGGATTTGCAAACTCTAAAATATTTAACAGCAATTTAATTAGGATGAAGAAAACTTGAAGAATGGAGAGGCAATGAAAATTCTTATTCCGGTAAGGTCTTTAGGACTCAGGTGTCTTATCTTTTTGTTTATCGCGCCTTGTATTATAATGCTGCTCACATCATCAACGGCATACGCAGCGGAAAGTATTTCCGGCGGGCAGCCGGGACTTGAAGCGGCCGCCGGGGGCTATTCGCCGAAGGCCGTAACCAGCGGGATCGCAGCCGGTCTTTATCACAGCATGTTCATAAAAAGGGACGGCACGCTGTGCACCATGGGCTATAATAATGACGGCCAGCTGGGCGACGGTACGACCAATTCGCGCAGTACACCGGGTCAGATCGCCTCCGGGGTTGCGCAGGTTGCAGCCGGCAGCGTACACAGCATGTTCGTGAAGAAGGACGGCACCCTGTGGGCTATGGGCTGGAACAGGGACGGCCAGCTGGGCGACGGCACGGCTGCCAACAGCAATACTCCGGTTCAGATTGCAGAAGGCGTTGCGCAGGCCGCGGCCGGCGTTTTCCACACCCTGTTTGTGAAGACGGACGGCACCCTGTGGGCCATGGGCAATAATAATGACGGCCAGCTGGGCGACGGAACGACCACCAGCCGCAGTACGCCGGTTCAGGTCGCTTCCGGGGTTGCTCAGGCTGCCGCAGGCAGCGCCCATAGCCTGTTTGTAAAGACGGACGGCACCCTGTGGGCAATGGGGTATAACAATGACGGCCAGCTGGGCGATGGAACGATCAACACCCGCGGCACACCGGTTCAGGTCGCTTCCGGGGTTGTGCAGGTCGCGGCAGGCGGTTCATACAGCCTGTTCCTGAAGACGGACGGCACCCTGTGGAGCATGGGTTATAATAAATACGGTCAGCTGGGCGACGGAACGGCCAATGCCAGCGGTATACCGGTTCAGGTCGCTTCAGGGGTTGTACAGATCGCCGCAGGCTGTGACCACAGCCTGTTTGTAAAGACGGACGGCACCCTGTGGGCCATGGGGGCCAATTATGTTAACCAGCTGGGGGATGGCACAACTGATATACGAAGCAGCCCGGTGCAGGTTGCTGCCGGGGTTACGCAGATAGCCGCAGGCGGTTCCCACAGCCTGTTTGTGAAGACGGACGGCACCCTGTGGGCCATGGGCTCCAATTATCTTGGCCAGCATGGTGACGGTACGACCACTGATCGAACTATGCCCGGGCAGATCGCGGTAGGGATCGCGCAGGTTGCAAGGAACTGAGCGCCAACTCTATCAGTAAATTTCCATGGATATTGAAAATATAAAAGGCACGGGCATCAAACATGCATTGTTCAACCTGCCCGGTAAATAATGATAGTGAAGGACAAAAATAAAATGACATTCCTCAATCGCACCGCTTTATTTCCAAGCCATTTATCAGCGTTGCAAGGCAAGAATAAACGACACATGATCTTGCCTTGCACCTTGCGCCTTGTGCCCCGGGCCTTATTTCTTGCAGCATTTATCTCTCTGATGTTTTCCGGCATTGCCCGGGCGGATTTATCAGACCGGATTGCCGAGTTGATTCAGGCAGCAGGCCAGGGCAGCCTTACCGGCGTGGAGGCCGCACTGGCTGGTAGCGCTGAGATAAACGCAAAAGGCATCAACAATTCCGGCGCAACGGCCCTGATGTGGGCAGCGAATAACGGCCACATGTCGGTCGCCGAGCTTCTCATTGAAAAGGGAGCTGACGTTAACGTGCAGAGGGACCCGGATGGGGCAACGGCGCTTATGTGGGCATCGGATAACGGGCATGACGAGATTGTCAGACTCCTGCTTAAAAGTGGCGCTGAGGTAAACGCAAAGACAACTGACGGCGCGACTGCCCTTATGCTGGCG
>JBFYXR010000214.1:0-4795 GCA_041310455.1 Desulfobacteraceae bacterium
CCAGTTGTGGCTCCCCTATGACCCTCCGAAGGAGGCAGTAGAGCGCTTTAACGCAGTAAAGGGGCGCTATGCAGAGCTCTGGTTCGGGAGCGAGGAAGAGTACCTGGACCGTCCTGCCCACGGCCCCATGTCAAAGGCAACCTTTAAGGGCGTGGGCGAGAACAAACAGACCGTTGTAATGGTCACAGCCAAGCCCACCGAAGAATTCTACGATCCTGATCCCATGCCTACAGAGACTCCGCTCTTTCGCTGGGTCCAGATCATACGTTATCCGGATAATGTTTCCATAGAGGAAGGAGAGAAATGGTTTCTTGAAGTACATGCCAGGGAGGCAATAAAGCAGCCCGGACTTATGAAATTTATAAGCTACCGCATCCTCACGGAAGCTGGTGAAAAAATGAACGAACTGATGTCGAAATACATGAGCATTCCTTCTCTGAATGCCGGATCGGGAGCCGGCGCCCCGGGCGGCAGCGCTCAGGGCGGAGCAGCACCATCAGGTATGCCTAAGACAAAAGCATGGGTTCGTGTTAATGAGTACTGGTACAAGGACCTTGACGCATGGCGCAAGGCGGTTCTGGATTTTCCTCCAAAATATACAGCCCCGTCCTGGGGAGGATCATATCCCTTTGTAGAAATGATAAGTACATTTATCCCCTACATGCATGATGTGGATTTTTTAAAGGGAGGATATATCGTCCCCTGAAAGTTTGAAAATGTCCTTATGGAGGAATAAAACGCAGAAAGGCCTGTTCTGAGAACAGGCCTTTCTTATAACTAAGTCCATCGATTCATAAATTCGGTAATGAATTTATTTACTCAGGACTTAGTGCTGAGTGAGCATTTGAAACATACTGATTCAACAAAATACGTGAGGATATTTGTGAATCGAAGCACTAAGCCGGATTTTTTCAGGAGATACTATCTCAATTTATGTTTAATCGCCCAGTTTGCAACGTGGATGGGGCTTTCGAGTATTGTCGCGCCTGCGGCCCTCAAGGCCTCCTGCTTGCCTGCGACCGTTCCCGAGGTGCCGCGGACTATGGCGCCGGCATGGCCCATGCGTTTTCCCTGGGGTGAATAGCGCCCGGCTATATAGACCGCGACAGGCTTGGTCATCCTCCTGGCTATGAATCCAGCCGCCTTTTCCTCCTGCTCGCCGCCGACCTCGCCTACTACTATCACCGCATCGGTGCCGTTGTCCTCCTCAAAAAGTTCAAGGATGTCGACCAGGTTTCTCAGCACGACCGGATCTGCCCCCATTCCGACAACGGTGCTCTGCCCCACCTTCTTTTCCGAGAGTATTCCCGCGAATTCATAGGAAAGGGTCCCGCTTCGGGAGATGATCCCGACCCGCCCGGGGGCGAACATGGATGCGGGCATGATGCCCATTTTCCCCACGCCGGGAACCAGGATGCCGGGCGTTGTGGGGCCAAGTGCAAACACGCCCTTTTCAATGGCATAGTTGCGCATCTTCATGACATCCCTTACCGGGATGTGTTCAGGCACAATTACAATAAGCTTGACACCTGCGTCAACCGTCTCCATAAATGCGTCAAGTACAAAGGCTGCCGGGACAAAGAACACGGATGCGTTGGCCCCTGTCTCTTTCACGGCCTCGTGGACACTGTCAAAGACCGGAAGCCCCTCCACTATGGTACCGCCCTTGCCCGGGGTCACCCCGCCCACAACCTTCGTGCCGTATTCAAGCATCCAGTGTGCCTGTATGCTCCCTATGCGTCCTGTTATGCCCTGCACGATAACACGTGTTGAATCGTTCATCAGTATGCTCATGGTTAACCTCGCCCTACCAGTTCATATAGCTTATCTATGGCCTTTTCAGTAGCTGCCTCTGTTACAACATGGACTCCTCCGGAGCGGAAAATCTCCCATGTCTCTTCCTGTTTGTTGCCAAGCGCCTTTGCAACTATGGGGATCTTAAGATTGTGCTCCTGTATGTACCTCACGACTCCCTTTGCGCCCTCGTGAATAGGATTGATGCCCCCGTAAACGTTTATGAATATTGCCCTGAGCCCTGGTTTCATCATGATAAGTTCCATGCATTTATAGAGGAGGTCAGCTGTGATGCCGCCGCCGGTCTCCAGGAAGTTGGCGGGCTTCATGTTCTCGCCTATGATGTCCGTGGAGGCCATTCCGAGCCCGGCGCCTGAGGAGATAAGCCCGATGTCGCCTTCCAGGTCCACGTATGTTACGCCTATCTCCCTGCCTCTGCGCTCAAGGGCGTTGTCGATCCTTGCGACGCGATCAGGCAGCGGGAAGCGGATCCTTGACAATGCGGAATCATCAACCTCCAGCTTGGCGTCGACGGCAATAAGCCCTCCGTTTGGGCGGACAACAAGGGGATTTATCTCGCAGATCAGGGCTTCATAGCGCATGACCACATTGTATAACTGGCTGATCAGATCCGTCCAGGGGGTTATGAGCTTCTGGCTGATATTGAGCCTTCTCAGGAGCGCCCTGGCCTGATACGGGTAGAATGAAAAGGTGGGATCTATATGGTATGATGCGATCTTCTCGGGCGATGTCTTTGCCACCTCTTCGATAAGCATCCCGCCTTCGGTGCTGACAACTATTACAGGCCTGCCCGAATAACCGTCAATGGTAAAGCCCAGATAGAGCTCATTTGCGATATCCACCTTTTCGCAAACCAGGATCTTGAGCACCGGCAGCCCCTTTATCTCGGATGAAAGGAGGGCCTCTGCCGCATCTTTAAGCTCATCCGGCGTGTGCGCGGTCTTTATGCCGCCGGCCAGACCCCGGCCGCCGACAAGGACTTGCGCTTTCAATATAACCGGGTAGCCTATCTCACCTGCTACACGAAGGGCCTCGTGCATGTCGGATGCGATACCGCGGCGCGGAACGGGTATGCCGTTCTGCTCAAAAATATCCAAAGCCTCGTATTCGTGAAGTCTCATAACTGTTCTAATCCTTTTGATAAATTTTTATTCAAGTCGCCAAAGCACCGGGTTAGTAAAACTCGATGAAAGATGTTTTTTAACTACTCGAAAATCTTTTAATTAAAGCATTACAGAGAAAACTCAGGAATATACATTCACGAGTCAAATAAGCAGCAAGAATAAGATTGCTCGGTCTATATGTCAATGAAAATAATCATATATTCAATCAAATTCTTAGACTATACTGATTTTGAAAAAAAATAAAAATTTAATTGCATATTTAATTTTATTTTATTAAGATCTTCGCATGGAAAAAGAAACTAAAAAAACTATCAAAAAGGAAAAGGAAGACAGCACTCAAATAGCCTATCATGGCATCAGACATATGCTGTATAACAAGGAACTTGTGCCGGGCCAGAGGATAGCCTACAGGGACCTGGCTGAAAAGCTTGAGCTGAGTCCGACTCCGATTATTCAAGCCCTTAAGTGGCTTGAATTGCAGGGATTTGTCGAGCATGAGCCAAATCGCGGCTACTCCATGGCGCCCTTCAGCCTTAAAGAGATAGAGGAGCTTTACGAACTCAGGGAACTGCTAGAGCCCTCCCTTATCCCCGCCACAATTGAGAAGATAGATAAGAAGGGCATAAGCGAACTCAAGGCTGCACTTGAGGCCCATTTATCCGCGGAAAGGGAGTTCTATCTGAAGGAAAGGCTCTTTAAAAACAGGGATTTTCACATGACCCTGGCCTCTCTTTCCGGCAAGGCTACCCAGATTCGCATCCTGAATAATGTCTTTGATATGCTGTTTCTTAAATATGGCGGCAACTATTTTCCCATATCGTCACTCTCTGCCTCTGATCAGGCTCACCAGGAGGTATTTGATGCCGTAGCGTTGCGCAGCCTTGAAAGGGCGCAATCAATTCTCAAAAACCATCTTACCAACGTGAAAATCCAGGTCATGTCAAGTATAAAAAAGATACTTGCAGAGCAGGAACGGACTGAGTTTTAAAATAAAGATATTGATTAAGGCGGTCAACTCTGCCAAAGCGGAACATTTAGCTCGATCAGGACAATTTTAATTATGAATAAGGAGGAATCATTCAAAGATGGCTATAAAAACACCTGAACAGTACTATGAATCACTTAAGGATTTACACCCCACTGCATATATACTCGGGGAGAAGGTAGATAAACCCAATGAGCATCCTCTAATCAAGCATATGACGGCAGCGGTTGCCGAAACATATAAGATGGAGAATGATCCTGAAGGCAGGAAACTCCTGGTGGCCAAGTCTGATCTTACCGGCGAAGATGTCAGCCGGTTCGTTAAGTTTTACAAAGGCCCTGACGACCTGATTGCCAAGGTAAGGATGCTGAAATTCCTGTCCCAGAATATCGGCGGATGCTACATGCGCTGTACAGGCATGGATGCTATAAATTCGGTTGGTATAGAAACTTATAACTGCGATAAAAAGAATAAAACAGAATACTGGCCCCGTTTTCTGGAATTTGTCAAAATGATACAGAAGAACGATTTTGTCCTCTTCAGCGGGGTGACAGACGTCAAAGGCGACAGGATGCTCAGACCCTCTGAGCAGAAAGACCCGGATATGTACCTGCGTGTCGTTGATAAAAATAAAGAAGGTATCGTTGTTCGCGGGGCAAAGATTCACCAGACCGGTTCCATGTGCGCCCACTGGGCCCTTGTTGTGCCGACAAGGGAGATGGTTGTGAACAAGGATAAGCATATCGATGACACGGACTATGCTGTCTGCTTCGCGGTCCCCAACGACGCCAAGGGTGTTATCCATGTCTATGGAAGGGGAACCCTGGAGGCCCAGCCCCTGCAGGACTGCGACCTTGGCAACGCAAGGTTC
>JBFYXR010000217.1:0-5669 GCA_041310455.1 Desulfobacteraceae bacterium
TTAAGGACATTGCTGCAACAGGCGCGATGGCAGCCATAGTCGCGGCACAACCGGCGGAAGCAGCACAGGATGCGTTGGCGGCCAAGACGGCCACAAAGTCGTGGCGAGACAAACCTGATCCTATAGACGAGGCACTTGTTTCAGATGGCGGAACCTATGACATTGTTGTTGTAGGCGGTGGCATCTCAGGCACCTTTTGTACGCGAGTCGCTGCCATGAAGGGCTCTTCTGTGGCTGTAATCGAGAACCAGGCTGAGAAGAGTTATACCTGGATTGGCACCGAGGTCGGAACCGTCAACTCCCAGTATGCGCAGGATCATGGCGCCCCCAGGATAAACGAGGACGAATTTATCAGGGAGTGGGCCCGCCGCAGCCTAATACGACATAATCCCAAACGGGCCAGTTATTTCGCTAAAAACAGCGGCAAGATACTTGATTGGGTCATCAAGGATATGGACAAGGCATGGCTGGCAGAAAACTCCCATATTATGAGTTGTCCACCGCCGCCGACGCGACTGACAGAGGTGTCAGGATGGAGATTCTTCCATGGGTCCACGATCTTCCGTAAGATGACAGACGACGGGGGCACATTCAGATTTCCGGATGTCATGATGACACATTACGAAAAGGCCAGGGCTGACGGAGCCAAGTGGTTCTTCGAGCACCATGCTGAGTTATGTGATCTTGACGGTTCAGGGGCAGTAACTGGTGTTGTCGCCAAAAAGGCGGACGGGAAATACGTCCGCTTCAAGGCCCGACAGGCTGTCGCACTATGTGCCGGCGATTTCTCCGCAAGCCGTGAGATGGTGACAGATATCCTGGATACACTCCGCCACGAGGCCGAGGCGAAGGGAGATCTCAGCCTTATACTGACGAATTCATCAAAGCCCCTTCCTCGTGACGGTTCCAGCATCAAGCTGGGGATATGGGCCGGCGGCCATATCGAGATCGGCCCCCATTCAGGCATGAACGCCGGTGATCCCGGCACGGGGGGGTGGCATATGCAGCTCGACACTAATGGCGAACGATTCTGTGACGAGGCTGCCGGCACAACCCTTTATCAACCTAATGACGGCTTTACCGTCACATTACACGATGCGAGTTGGAAGAAGGCCCTTGAGATGATGCCGCCGCGCCATATGGCCCCTGATACTGCCCATACAATCAACTGGCCCAGAACACTTGCGCAACTGGATAATGTAAAACCAGGTCCGCCCTCTAAAGAAAAGCAGGAGGGCAGGGGGCAAGGGCCGTCTATGACGGGAGGACACGTATATTGTGCAAGTACGATAGAGGCGCTTCTCGACTACATGGATTGCTACAAGGGCGAGACAAGGAAGAGGGCACTGGCCTCGATCAAGCGGTACAACGAGCTGTGCGAAAAAGGCGCAGATGAGGACTTCGGCAAAGACCCTCGCATATTGCAGGTGACCGCTCTCAAAGCCCCGCCTTTCTATGGCACTGTGAGTAAAGCCAGCCAAGGTCAGTTTGGCGGTCGTTTAAGCCCGGGGCTTGTGACTACTACCGGTCTTGACACGGACGCGGATGGGCACGTGCTTAACTCGCAATTTAAACCCATTAAGGGTCTCTACGCGGCGGGTAACAATGCCGGCGGCCGTTTTATCACCGTTTATCAGAGTCCACTTGCCGGAATAAGCTTGGGTATGGCCATGACCGAGGGCTATATGCTCGGTGAAAGGCTGGCAGAACTGTAATCCTCGATCTGACGAGACTTGCCTCCAAAGGTTATCAGCGGTTTATGCTTAAGCAATATTTTCCAAAAAGGCAGGGCTAATGTCCCTGCCTTTTCTTCTGTGCGCCTAAATATATTGTGTATAACATTATGTAAACAGGGCGAAAAGATAGCTGCCAGTATAAACTTGCCGGACAACAATCAGGACCTTTTAATAGAGTTTCTAAAGGTAAGCAATATAATAAAGGATGGGATATTAATGACCTAACTGTTTGAAATAACTGGTCGGGACGACTGGATTTGAACCAGCGGCTTCTTGCTCCCGAAGCAAGCGCGCTACCAGGCTGCGCCACGTCCCGACAGGTTGAATCTATAACCTATTCCCCCTTTTCAGGCAAGCATAATCTTCTCTTCTATTATACTTATGAAATTTTCCATGATCCTGGCTGTCGCACCCCATATAATATGGCCGTCGTAATGGTAGTTTGTCCCGTGATAGGGGAACCCGTCCGCTACGACAAAATCCTTTTTATACCCGGCCGTCTTATCCATAAAGACATAAAGGGGGATAAAGATAAGGCTTTCGACTTCCTGGGCGCTGATCTTAAAATCATAGGGCCAGGGCACTATTCCCACAAAGGGATGGATTATAAAACTGGAAACTACCGCGAGCTCGTCATCTATGCGGCCTAGCATCTCCACATCCTTTTTCAACAGGCCTATCTCTTCATATGCCTCCCTGTAGGCGGTCTCCTCCAGTGAGCCGTCTTCTCTGTCTACGGCGCCGCCGGGAAAGGATATCTGGCCCTTGTGATGTTCGACCCTGCTGGTCCTTTTCGTGAAAACAACATTATATTGCCCGTCTTTTCTGAAGAGCGGGATCAGCACTGAGGAATGAACATAACGGGATTCCGAATTGTCGATAATTTCAGGCTTCCGGTTTACTAATAATTCCCGAATTTTTTCGATCAGTATCATATCTGTCATCTACGCAACCTGTATTTGCCCATGTTTCTTGACATCAATTTCAGCGGGTGATAATCTTCCGTTCTTTTTAGTGAACATTTAATTATCAAAAATATTTCTTTTTATGGAGATGTCAATGACATTTCAGGAACTGATTTTAACTTTACAGAAATTCTGGGCGGACAGGGGATGCCTGATCCAGCAGCCCTATGATATCGAGGTAGGCGCCGGGACGTTCAATCCTGCCACCCTGCTCAGGTCTTTAGGGCCCGAACCATGGGCTGTTGCCTATGTGGAGCCATCCAGGCGCCCCACGGACGGCAGATACGGAGAAAACCCGAACCGGCTGGGTCATTATTACCAGTACCAGGTGCTGTTGAAGCCCTCGCCCCTGGATGTTCAGGAGATCTACCTGGACAGCCTGAGGGCCTTAGGGATTGACCCTCTCGATCATGATATCAGATTTGTTGAAGATGACTGGGAATCACCGACGCTCGGGGCCTCCGGGCTCGGCTGGGAAGTCTGGCTTGACGGGATGGAGATCACACAGTTCACCTATTTTCAGCAGACAGGGAGCATAAAGCTCGACCCGATATCCGTTGAGATAACCTATGGGATCGAACGGCTCGCCATGTACAAACAGGAAAAGGAGAGCGTCTACGACCTCATGTGGAACGACAGGGTCACCTATGGAGACGTCCACAAGAAGAGTGAATGGGAGCTCTCGGTCTACAGTTTTGAGATGGCTGACGTGGAGATGCTTTTAAAGTCCTTTGAGATGTATGAAAAGGAGTCAATCCGGCTGAGTGAAAACAAGCTGGTCCTTCCTGCTTATGATTTCTGTCTTAAATGCTCCCATACATTCAATGTGCTGGAGGCGAGGGGCGCGATCAGCGTTGCTGAAAGGACCAAATACATCGAGCGCATAAGAAACCTGGCAAGGAGGGTGGCGAAAAACTACCTGGAGCAGAGGGAGGAGATGGGCTACCCCCTGTTGAAAAAGAACTGATGCAGGCAGGCTATGCCCTGCCGGGTGCTTTTTAACCTCCTCCTTTTATGGGGAGGTCAGGAGGGGGGCTAAAAGACCCCACCTTGATCCTCCCCTGAGAGGGGAGGGAAGTAGTAATATTTCAGTATTCAAACGACATAATTAAATAATCGTATAGACGAAAGAGGAAATATGTCTCTCGAACTTTTACTGGAAATCGGAACTGAGGAGATCCCTGCAGGCTATCTTGATGATGCTGCAAATCAGATGAAAGGCATTGCCGAGTCGGCCTCCAAGGAGAACCGCATCGCAATTGAGGGTGACATCCTTGCATATTACACACCCAGAAGGCTGACCCTTGTCTGCAAAGGAATCGCCGAAAGGCAGGATGACTATACACAGGAGGTCATAGGGCCTCCTAAAAGCGCGGCCTACGACAAGAACGGCAATCCTACCAAGGCTGCAATAGGCTTTGCCGCAAAGAACGGGATAAATGTTGAGACAATCACATTCATAGAGACGCCCAAGGGCGAATACCTCTTTGTCAAACGCATGATACCGGGAAGGCCGAGCAACGAGGTGTTTGCCGAGATCCTTCCCAAGCTGATATCCCAGATTTCATGGCCAAAGTCCATGAGATGGGCGGATATAGGTTTTTCTTTTCCACGGCCTATCCACTGGGTCCTGGCGCTCCTCGGCGGAAAGTTAATCCCCTTTGAGATTGCCGGGGTAAAGAGCGGGAATACTACAAGGGGGCACAGGTTCATGTCTCCACGCACGCTGGAAATATCTGATTTCCAGGACTACCTTAAAAAGATGAAAGAAAACTACATTATCATTGACCAGGCAGACAGGAGAAAGGCAGTAGAGAAGGGCGTGAATGAAATGGTTAAAGAGGTCTCAGGAGTGCCCATAAACGATCCGGACCTGGTGGTCACGGTTGCCAATCTTGTGGAATATCCCTCCGCCGTCTGCGGAAGCTTTGACGGGTCATTTCTTGAACTGCCTGCCCCTGTATTGGTCACTGCCATGAGAAAGCACCAGAAATATTTCGCCATTGAGGATGAAAAGGGGCGGCTGATGCCCCACTTTGTGGCGATCAATAACACAATAGCAAGGGATGAATCGATTGTAAGGAAGGGACATGAGCGGGTGCTCCGGGCCAGGCTGTCCGACGCTGCCTTTTTTTTCAGGGAGGACAGAAAGAAGCCCCTTGCCGACAGGCTGAATACCCTGAAGGATGTAATCTACCAGGCAAAGCTTGGGACCTCCTTTGCCAAGGTGGAGAGATTCACAACGCTGGCGCAGCATATTGCCAGAGAGGTCGCCCCGGAAAAGGAGGAATACGCAACCCTTGCGGCCAGGCTCTGCAAATGCGATCTCGTAACGTCACTTGTATCTGAGTTCCCTGAACTGCAGGGTGTAATGGGCAGGGAATACTCCATCCTTGACGGACACCCCGAAGAGATATGCACAGCAATACATGAGCATTATCTGCCCGCAAAGGCCGGGGATGACCTTCCGAAGACCATTACAGGGGCCATTGTAGGTATAGCGGACAGGATAGATACCATCGCGGGCTGTTTCTCAATCGGCCTTGAGCCTACAGGAGCGGCCGACCCCTTTGCCCTGAGAAGGCATGCACTGGCCATTGTCAGGATCATCGAGGACAGGGAATGGAATATATCCATAAAGGAATTGATCTCAAGATCACTGGACCTGTTAAGCAGAGATATCAGGTTTGACACTGAGAAGGTCAACCTGAGCATACTTAATATTTTCAGGGAGAGATATAAAAACAGGATGATGACGGCAGGCTATGACACGGACCTTGTTGAGGCCATAGTGTCTGCGGGCTTTGACAGGATAAGCGAACTGGCCCTGAGGATGGACCAGCTGAGAAGCTTTATAAAGGAATCCGGGGATTTCAACTCCCTTGCCCTGACATTCAAGCGGGTTTCAAACATACTGAAAAACCAGGAGATGGTCCTGAATGTCGATGAGAAAATTTTTAAAGACCCG
>JBFYXR010000218.1:0-3238 GCA_041310455.1 Desulfobacteraceae bacterium
ATAACTTATGATTATTAACGAAAAAGCCGATTCTGCATAAGAATCGGCTTTTTTTAAGCAATCATAGCTGTCCAAAATCATAATGCCATTATTAATATAAGTAAAAAGATACTTTTTTCGATGATTCTTATAATAGAGGACCTGGAACCGTCATTCCCGTAAAGCATGCCC
The DNA here is from genome assembly GCA_041310455.1 of Desulfobacteraceae bacterium. Taxonomy (GTDB): domain Bacteria; phylum Desulfobacterota; class DSM-4660; order Desulfatiglandales; family HGW-15; genus JAFGIC01. The sequence goes on from JBFYXR010000218.1 coordinate 172, forward strand.
CTGCGAAGGCTGGGAGAGGGGATCCATATATTCCGTCATTCCCGCGAAGGCGGGAATCCACAAGTATCGTTAAAGGATAAACCACTGGATGCCCGCCTTCGCGGGCATGACGAACGTTAGGAAATTTCTTTTAAGACTTAAATTAAAGCATTAATATTTTTTTAGACAATAATGAAAAACGATTATCGTTAACAGAATTCACAAATGCCCATGCAGCCAAAAAAAGAGTTCGCTTTAGTGAATTATGACCTGTGTGATCCTGGAAATTGCAGCCCAGGCCAAGGCCTCTGCGCATCCGCGAAGGCCTGCACCCATAAGGTTATGAAACAGATAGACGGTCCCTTTGAGCCTCCGCTTGTATTCCATGATATGTGCATGGGATGCTGGGATTGCATTGAAGCCTGCCCCCTGAATGCCGTGCAGCGGATGCATATCAATTAGCTTCTATCAATAAATACATTTTTTCCTCCGGCTTAATTTTGAGATAAATCTAATCGCTATATATATTGTGTCAAGCAGGGTGATATTAAAATAACTCCGGCCCGGTGATTTTGGGATCTGATTGACTAAAAAGCACTTATGTTAATCGGCATTGTTACTGTTGGTGTGATTGACAAACGGACTCCCGAAGGTTATGGTTTATAAGGTGAATTTCATGAATAAAGAGACTGAAAATCAGACACAGATCATCCTCGACAGCATCGCGGACGGCGTTTTCACCGTTGATTCCGAATGGAAGATCACATCCTTTAACCGCGCGGCGGAGAAAATAACCGGCATAATCAAGGACGATGCAGTTGGCAGACAATGCTGGGAGGTATTCAGGGCGGGGATCTGCGAAAATCAGTGTTCCCTCAGGCATACTGTAGAGACAGGAGAACCCATCGTCAACCAATCCATATTTATCGTTAACTCAGAGGGCGAGCGCATCCCCATAAGCATCTCCACTGCACTTCTTAAGGATAAAAAAGGCCGGGTGATTGGCGGGGTAGAGACTTTCCGTGATCTCAGTCTCGTCGAGGAGCTGCGCAAGGAGCTTTACGGGCGCCAATCCTTTCATGACATAATCAGCAAGAATAAGGAGATGCAGCGTCTCTTCAGCATGGCCGAACAGTTGGCAGAGAGTGATACTACCGTAGTCCTTGCAGGAGAAAGCGGAACAGGAAAAGAGCTTTTCGCAAAGGCCATTCATTCCCTGAGCCAAAGGAAAGACGGCCCCATGATCACCATAAACTGCGGCGCTCTGCCGGATAATCTTCTTGAATCGGAGCTATTCGGGTATAAGGCCGGGGCCTTTACAGACGCTAAAAGGGATAAGCCGGGACGTATAACACTGGCTCATGGGGGCACACTTTTCCTTGATGAGATAGGCGATATATCCAGGGCCATGCAGGTCAAGCTCCTGCGCGTGCTCCAGGAAAAGACCTTTGAACCCCTTGGCGGAACAAAATCAGAAAAGGTGGATGTGCGAATAATCGCCGCCACGAACAAAGACCTTGAGGCGCTTGTAAAAGAAGGCACTTTCAGAAAAGACTTCTTCTATAGAATAAATGTGGCGAAGCTTACCCTGCCCCCCTTGAGGGACCGGAGAGAGGATATCCCGCTTTTATCGGAACACTTTATACATAAATTTAACCGTCTTAAGGGAAAAGGCATTGAAGGACTTCAGCCTGAGGCGCTTGTGCTGCTCATGTCCTATAATTATCCTGGAAACATCCGCGAGCTTGAAAATATCATCGAGTACTCGGCTGTCGTCTGTAAAAACAGCCTGATAGGCATTGAGCACCTGCCTGACTACATGGTCCGCGTTTTAGATAACGAAGATCATGAAACCCATTTTCCGAAACAAAAAAAGGGGGCTATAAAGCGGCTTGAAAAAGACTTTATTTATAATACGCTGGTCCAAAACAACTGGAACAGAAAACTGACTGCTTCCAGGCTGGGAATGCATCCTGCAACCCTCTGGCGTAAAATAAAAAGCCTTAATATCAGGCTTCCGGAACAGGATGGACGGTACAAATAGTGTCCGGCTGTAAATAATTTTCATGATCTGATGTTAATGCCTTTTCCGGTCCGCCAGGCGGTCGGATCTTGCTATGCCCTTAAAAAAAATTCTATGCATGGACCGGTCGCCGAACCGGCCGATTTGATGATACCTCAGTGTGGTCAGATGACTGCGCGATACCCTTTCCTGCCGTAACGATAGAATTATTTAGATTACTTGAGCTTCATTGCAGTATTGCAATATTGCATATATGTAATTGCAATACCGCAATTCAATAGCCGTCATTCGGTTCCGACAGGAAATTCACTTTTTTTATTTTCCTTATCATTCCGACTGGTTATATGCAACCTGCCCGGCGCTGTCACTTATGGCATGGTAAATGCTCTATAGCTGTATATAGTTTTACTCTACGGTTAAAGTTATGAAAATTGCTGTTCCCATATGGAAAGACAAGGTTTCTCCTGTATTTGACACGGCGCTAAGTCTCCTGATTATCGATTATGAGAATCAGCAGGAAGCATCCCGTCTTGTCTATCATATCGGAGAGGAAGACCTCTTCTGGAAATGCCGCAGGATAAAGGACCTGTCCCCTGAAGTCGTCATATGCGGAGCGGTCTCACATCTCTTTCTGAACATGCTCAAGGCGGCGGAGCTGGATGTTATAGAGCATATCTCGGGCAGGGTGGAAGATGTTCTGGATGCCTATCTTAAGGGCGATATATTAAATTCAAGATTTTTAATGCCTGGCTGCAAAAGGCATGGATACGGATGCGTCGGCAGGAATAAAATTATTCTGAAAGAGAAGAATCAAATCAACGAGGAGGATATAAAATAATGAGCAGTTCATGTGAAATGAGCAGAGACGAGCAACGGGCCAAACAGGACGTTGAAATAAATGACACTTTAAAACAGATAAAAAATAAAATACTTGTCATGAGCGGAAAAGGCGGTGTAGGCAAGAGCAGCGTGGCAGCATATCTATCCCTTTTCCTGGCTAAAAACGGCCACAACGTGGGCCTGATGGATGTTGATCTTCACGGGCCGAGCATACCAAGAATGCTC
>JBFYXR010000221.1:0-10745 GCA_041310455.1 Desulfobacteraceae bacterium
GGCCAGTGGCTGATCACCCCGAATGACAAGGCGTCGCTATCTGCAGGATGGCTGGATGCTTATCTCAGCAGCTACCCCACTAAAGTTGCCAACAATACAATTTTTAACACAAAGGACTATCTGTATTTTAAGCAGTTGCCCGGCATTCCGAAGATAATGGCCACACTCGGCTATGACCACACCTTTCTGTTCAACAACGGTTCAATCCTGACGCCTCATGCTGAACTCCGCTATACGGGAGGCTACTATATAAATCAATTGTCCCTTGCACAGGTCACTCTTCTTCCCTACGACCCGCGTCCCTATGATTATCAGTCGGGCAATGTTCTTACCAACCTGACTGTCACCTGGACCTCTTCCGACACGAAGTATTCGATGACCGGCTATATTAGAAACCTTTTTGATAAGGAATACAAGGCAGGCCTTGACATCCCGAGCATAGGCGGGCCTCCGGGGATGTCACAATCCACGATTGTTACACCTGGCGACCCCCGTACCTGGGGCGTCATGCTCAGGGCTAAATTTTAAAACCAGTTTTTTAATTAATGCCCAGGCGGGGATTTCGCTCTGCCTGGGCATTACTATTATTGTAATTTGAATCAGTGTATGCCCAGCTTTTTCATGCGTTTTTGAAGCGTTGTCCTTTTCATGCCCAGCAGTTCAGCGGTTCCTCCATTCCCCCCTATCTTGCCGCCGGTCTTCTGAAGGGCATATTTTATATAGCGCCGTTGCAATTCATCCATGGACGGATAATCGCTATAGAGGTGACGTGTGCCGACCGCCTTCTTGGCCGGCAGGTCTATGACCAGGCTTTCATCCGTGGAGAGGATCACAGCCCTTTCTATTATGTTCTGGAGTTCCCTGATGTTTCCCGGCCAATGATACTCCATGAGCATTGCTTCCTGCTCCGGGGTCAGTTCCAGGATCGGCCGGCTGTACCTGGCCGCATACTGTCCAAGGAAATACCGGGTAAGAGACGGCATATCATCCATGTGATCACGCAAAGGAGGGACCGTAACCGGCACGACATTCAACCTGAAATACAGGTCTTCTCTGAACCGGCCAGCCGATACCTCTGCCGCAAGGTCCCTGTTGGTTGCGACAACCAGACGGAAATTTGAAAAGATGGTTCTGCTTCCACCAAGTCTTATCAGGGTTTTTTCCTGCAGGACCCTTAATAACTTGGATTGGAGGAACTTCGGAATCTCACCTATTTCATCTATAAACAACGTCCCGTTATGGGCAAGCTCAAGACGTCCCGCCTTGGGACGGTCGGCGCCCGTAAACGCACCTTTCTCGTATCCGAACATCTCACTTTCAAATAGGTTTTCAGGGATAGTGGTTGAATCCACAAGGACAAAAGGGGCTTCTTTTCTCCTGCTCATGTTGTGGATCCTCTTGGCCAACAGTTCCTTCCCGACGCCCGTTTCCCCCATGATAAGAACCGTGCTGTCCGATAGAGCTATGCGGTCTATCTGTTCAATGATCTTTTTCATAAGAGCGCTTGCGGCAATAATATTGTTCTTATCAGGGTAGCGGGTTGAGAGAAGTTTTTCTGTCGCCGAGTGTTCGAGGCGCTGAGCGAAATCATTTATTCGTTTCACATAGGTGCTCAGGGTATTGCCCAGTCGAACGAGCATGGACTTTTCGAGAAAATCGAAACAGTCCTTTACATAGGAGTTGTCATGGTAAAGGACCACACTTGTCTGCCCTGACACATCAAAGGGGAGACAAAGTATGGTTCTGGCCCCATGGGGCCAATTGCCCTTGGCCTCAAGCCGGACCACCTGAGGTTGTTTATTCTGCAATACCTTTAAGATAAGATCCAGATTGGGTTTAAACTCATTCGAGGATATTTCATGCTGTGTCAGGTTGAATGAACCTCGCAAGTCAGGGAGTTTATTTTTCTTTCCATCAACGAACCAGAACAGACCCCCTCTTTCAGCTCCGAAGAAACGGTTGGTGGCCTTGACGGTCTTTGTCATTATGTCGTCAAGATCGGCAGTCGGGGCCAGGTCCTGTATCATTGACATGAACCTCTCTGTCAGCTCTTCTTTCCTCTCAATGCTTTTCTCATCTGGGCCGCTTGCTTTCAAAAGATGCCTCAGGTCATCAGGGAAAAAGAGGTCTTCATAACCGGCGACCCCGTGCCATGCCGTTTGTGCATAGTATTGGGCAGCCTTTTTATCATTCTCTTTCAGTTTGAATCGGGCAAGCTCAAGTCGGGTCTTGGCCAGTTGAATCGGGTCCCCCGAACACATGAGAAATTTTTCGCTTTTTTTAAGTTCCCCCTCTATGTGCAATGGGGTTTCTCCCATTGAATCGGCGTCCAGGGCTATCATTCGATGTGCAATGCCCCTGAGATGGATATTCGGTTCCTTTAGATACCGCCTGATCTCTTTTTTATAATTCATACCCAGGATGGGTTTCAATCCGAGCTGGATGAATCTATACATATGTTCAATCTTCATCGGCGACTCGTATTGACGGTCCAGGCCTGTTTTGTGGCCTTGTCTGGTATGGTTTGACAACGCATCCCAGGATTTCTGAGTATTTCCTTCCAGCAGTTCATAGTAGGACAGATACCCTGAGGCAAAATAGTATGCCAGATCGTTTTGAATCTTTTTGGCGTCCTCCAAGGCCCCTGTCAATTCATGATATGCTTCATCTCTCTTATTTATCATTAACAATACCATGCCCAAAATTGCGCGCATGGTAACTGCAAGAGAGTGGTCAGATCGTTCAAAGGCGATCTGACGATAATAATCCAGAGTTCCAATCGCCTGATGGAAACGGCCCAGAAAGGCGTAGCAATAAGCCAGAGAAATGGGGCCCAGGGGATTCAGCTGCAGGCTCTTTTCATTCTCATAAAGCCTGGCCGCCCTTTCAAATCGTGGAAGGGCCTCCGTGTAAAGCCCTTTGATCTGAAAATAAAAGCCAAGCAATTCAGCCGACTGGTTTAAGATGTCTTCATCCCCGAGTTTTTCTACTTCCGAGTTGCCCTCTTCAAATAACGCAATGGCATCGTCCTTGTCTCCGTGATAATTATAGAATCGGCCCTGATGCAGCAATATCAGGGCACGCGAGCGCTTGTCGCCGATAAGTTCAGCCGCCGCCTTTGCCTTTTTCAGGATCGGTGCAAGGTCAGGGAGGCCCTTTCCCAGGGAAATGCATATGTTTTGAAACTCAATAGCTGTTGATATCAAAAGGGAATTGCATGCCTCATCAAGTTCCGAAGAAAACAGCCGGTTAAGCGCCTGCTCCAGATGAACCCATGCAAGTTCATATTCTCCGTTATTCAATGCGTTCTTTGCCAGGTCTCTTTCAAGCAATACGGCTTCTTTTACCTGTTCGAATGTCAAAGGGGGTAATTGACTGAGCTCCATGTTTATCTCCTAAAGATAAGATGACCCATAATTATAAATTTGGCAATATAAAAATGACCCCATAGAGGCTAACAAGCCGCTATAAGGGCAACACGAACCTCTTGTTAGGCTATCCTGTGCAATATCAAGGCGTTATAAAACGGTAAAAATTGGCTTATATTTTGCAAATAATTTCAGGTGGTATCTCACAGGGCAATTTAAAAGGGGTTGACAGCTATGGCAATAAAAAAAACACTAAGAGTCATTAAACTTAATGCCGACGTCGTGGTGATAGGTAGCGGCGGCGGGTTGGCTGCTGCGGTTACAGCAGCGGAGCAAGGCGCTAAGAGCATAGTGGTGCTTGAAAAACAGAAAACATTAGGAGGCAGTGCCAAGATGGCCCAGGGCTTGTTTGCCTGTGAAAGCCCGATACAAAAGAGGGATAATATCATTGCCGATAAGGACGAGATCTTCAGGGCCTATATGAGATGGCACCATTGGACGGTAGATCCAAGGATCGCCCGTGCATATATCAACAAGTCCGGGGACACCATCAGATGGTTCCAGGAAAAAGGAATCGATTTCGTAATCAGGATGTGGTACCCCAGCCAGAAGTTCCGCATCTTTCACTGGCCATTAAAGGGCAAGGGGCCGGAGTTCGGCAGAGGCGCCGAGATGATTAAGATCCTTACCCGGGAAGCAACCGAGAAAGGGATCAAGTTGATGCTTCGTACCAGCGCCAAGAGGCTTCTGCGGGACGCCGCCGGCAAGATATGCGGAGTGGTTGCGTCAGAAGGAGGCAGGGAGTTCACAATCAAGGCAAAGAGTGTCATCATCGGCACAGGCACTATTGCAGGTAATCCTGAACTGCTCAAGAGGTTCTGCCCCGACGACTACGTTGAGGGCATGCATATATGGGAGGGAATAGCAAACCACACTGGAGATGGGCTTATCATGGCCGAAGAGATCGGAGCGGCAACCCCGGGGCGCATACCGATGAGCGGAGAAGGCCCACACCCGGATTACGGCAGCAAGCCTGGGAACCTTGCGGCCAGCATCAAGGAGCCAATTGCAGGAATTGTCAAAGAAGCCTGGCTGGTCTGGGTGAACAGGCACGGGAGGCGTTTCGTTGATGAAACGGCAGGATTCATGCTTCCGGAAAGCGGCAACGCCTTATCCCGGCAGCCCGGCAAGGTTATGTACACCCTCTTTGACGACAATATGAGACAGGATATGGAAAAAACCGGCATGCTTGTCGGACGTGGGTGGGGGAAGGAAGAGGAGACCCACAGGGTGGAGCTGCCCGGACTTAAGGAACTGCTTCGAAGAAGAGCGGCAGATGGTGATGAAAGCCTGGTGCATATGGCCGATGACTGGGATGAGATGGCCCGGTGGATCGGCGCCGATCCGGTTACTCTGAAGGCCGAGGTAGATATGTACAATTCACATTGCAATCAAGGTTATGATGCGGATTTTGCAAAAGAGCGAAGATTTCTGGTGCCCTTGGTCAAACCGCCCTATTACGGCATCAGAAGTATTGTATCAACAGGCGGTGTGTTAGGCGGCATCAAGATTAACGAGCGCATGGAGGTCCAGGATAATCAAGGCGAAAGCATACCCGGGCTTTACGCTATCGGCGATGCAGCAAGCGGCCTTGAGGCACAGACCTATTGCGGAGAGTTGTGCGGAAGCGGCCTTGGATTTGCCATGAACTCCGGAAGGATTGCGGGAGAAGAGGCAGCCGGGTTTATCTTAAGGAAGTAGTGTAAAGTATTTGCGCAAGGGGTTATCTTGATTAGTCTTGATTAAGCTAATCGAGTTATTGTTACTTGAGTTGCTTGAGTTATTGGGTTAACTCGAACAACTCACAACCCAAGTAACACGAGCAACCCAACAAACACAAGTAACACCACAGTTGCTCCTCATTAATCATATAATACAGGAAAGCTTAGGGAGATAGCCGCATTGAATAAGCTCAGTAAATATCCCCACGTCTTCCAGCCGATCAGGATCGGCAACGTGACTTTAAAAAACAGGATTGTCACTAATCCCATGATGTCGGGACTTACCACTTATGATGGTGAAGTTACAGCCGAGTTTGTCGCCTATTGCAGCAGCCTGGCAAAGACTGGAACCGCGCTTGTAACCATCGGCGATACGGCCGTTGATGCCGACAGGGCAAGGGACCATGGCACATCCATATGCATGGGCGATGACAGTGCTGTTCCCGGATTGGTCCTGGCGACTGAAGGGATTCATCGGTATGGCGCCTTGGCCAGTATAGAATTGAATCACGGCGGAGCACTTGCCCATGGCGGTCAGATGGGAGGAAGAAAACCCATCGGACCGTCCCCTTATCCTGTCAGTGCACCCTTTCCTCCTCATGCGAACGGAAAACCGCCTGAGATAGAGCCCATGGACAAGGACATGATCCGTCGGGTGATCGACAACTATGTCGCGGCAGTCGGCCGTTGCGTACGAGCAGGCTTCGACATGGTCATGATCCACTCCGGCCACGGCTGGCTGCTCGGACAATTTCTATCTCCTGTCTTCAATCGACGGACCGACGAGTACGGGGGCTCATCTGAAAACAGGATGCGCTTTCCGTTGGAGATATACAGGGCGATCCGCGAGACCTACGGAAACAAGATTGCAATCGATATAAGAATCAGCGGCAGCACAAGGATTGCAGGTGATAATGACGAACTGAAGACAGAAGAATTGCTGGCGTTTGCGAAGGCCGCTCAAAACTATGTGGACAGCGTCAACGTCTCCGCCTTCTGGGCGCCCTACTTTGAAACCACCGAATATATGTGCCAATCCTATTATCTCCCACACTTGGTTAATGCCATGTACGCGGAAATGGCAAAGAAGATCCTGGATATTCCTGTAGCAGCCACAGGCTCGATTGTAACGGTCGCAGAGGCCGAAGAATTGATTGCCTCCGGGAAGGCCGACCTTGCAGGCATGGGGAGAGGGACGCTGGTGGATGAATGCCAATTTATAAAGGCCTTCCGCGGACAGGAGGAAAAGATACGCCCATGCATACGCTGCGCATACTGCACGGGCCGCCTGGAGCCTCCGGACTCTCTGCAGATCCGCTGCGCCGTCAACCCGATACGCGGACGAGAACTGCAATATGAATCCATCCCAAGGGCAAACAGACCAGTGAAGCTGATGATAATAGGCGGGGGTCTTGCGGGAATGCAGGCGGCGCAGACCGCGGTTGATCGCGGACATGATGTCGTGTTATATGAAAGGAGCGACAGACTGGGCGGCATGATGCATACCGCCGCCTCTTTGCCGGACAAATATGATATGCGCAGATATACTGATTGGATGGTGCGGCAGACCATGACTTGCGGCGCTAGGATTGTTCTCAACACCGAGGTCACGCCCGAAATAATCGCAAAGGAAGATCCTGATGCCGTGCTTGTCGCCACAGGAAGCGTTCCTGCAATGCCCCCGATACCGGGTCTTGATAAAGAGACCATTGTATGGGCGGGAAATGTCGACACAGGCAAGGTCAAGACCGGCAAAAGGGTGGTCATCGCCGGTGCAGGGATGTCAGGGGCTGAATGCGCCATCCCGTTGGCTCGCGAAGGCAAGGAAGTCACGCTTGTTGACCAGATTTCAAGGGAGGAGTTTGCAAAAGATGCGACAGGACAGGTCAGGGTGTCCCTGAAGAGGCTTTATCGCGAGCTCGGAATTAAAACGATTTTTAATGCACGGATTGTTGAGATCACGTACAAGGGCGTCAAGTACATGGATAAGGAATCCAATATCAGAGAGTTGGAGGCTGACACCGTGATCAACGCACTGGGAGTAAAAGTTGACGAGGACAAAGTGCGCGAACTCTCCAGCGTGGTTCCTGTAACCTATCAGATAGGCGACTGCGGCAACGGCCCCAAGAATATCGTTAATGCGATTGATACAGGCTTTGTCTATGCGCTGGAGATTTAGCCACTATAGTGGCTGAAGCGCCCTAATAGAAGCACTGATCAGCAAGAGCTTATAAATAGATCAGTTATATCAAATAGATATATCTGTCGGATTATTGGCTTGCAACTTGCAAACATTCTTTTAAATAAGATACATAAATCAGAGGTCAAAACATGAGTAATGAAAGGCTGTTGGAAATGTCAGCGGATGTGGTTGTTATAGGCGGCTCAGCCGCCGGGCTGCCTGCTGCCATACGGGCCATGGAGGCTGGAGCAAAAAAGGTCGTTCTTCTGGACAAAACCAGGCAGATGGGCGGTTGCGCCCGGCTGGCCGCGGGTATGTTCGCTGTGGAAAGCCCGGCCCAAAAACGCCTGGGCATACACATAACCGCAGACGAGTGCTTTACCGAACATATGGAACTGCACAACTGGCGCTGCGACGCCATGCTGGTGCGCAAATGGATGCTCGGATCCGGCGAGGCCGTTCAATGGCTGGAGGGCACGGGCGCCGTTTTTAACGACGTATCCACGTTTAACACATACAGGGGCAAAAAGGTTTACCACGGAATAAACGTGAAGAAGGGAGCTCAGGGGGGCAATGAGATTGTCAAGGCTCTCATCAACGAATGCGACAGGATCGGTGTGGAAATTTTCAGAGAGGTAAGGGCCTCCAAATTACTTACAAACGATAAGGGAGCGGTGGTTGGCGTATTGGCTCATAATGTAAATGACCAGACTGAATACAGCATCTCCGCCAGAAGCATCGTCATCGCCACCGGCGCTATCAGCTCCAATGATGAACTGGTCAGAAGGTTTATGCCTTTTGAAAACCATAACGAGACAAAGATTATGACCAAATTGCCTCACAATACCGGCGATGGCTTCATTATGGCCGAGGAGGTTGGCGCAGACTGCGTGCCTGTGGGCGCTCTTCTTATGGGGCCCCACAATCACCCCAATAATATCCGGGTGGGGCTTGTTATTCGCCGTCCACACCCTATGACCGTCAATAAAAACGGCGAACGCTTCAGCAATGAAACCCTGTATGCCATGCATCCTTTCAGCTGGTTTGCGGGACAGTCCCTGGACGTTCAGCCCGGCAAGGTCTGTTATCCAATATACGATCGAAAAATTTTGACAGATATGATTGCCAAAAAGGTCAATTACTACGGGCTTGAAGAAGGTCAGGGCAGAATCAAGGTCGGAACGGACATGACCAGGAGCTATGGCTCTGAGGAAGGAGTCGAGCTTGAAGAGGTCAGCGAAACCGAATGGCTTAACCGGGTGGAAAAAGATATACAATCCGAGGCGGAAAAAGGCCGCGCAAAAATTGCCGATACCCTGGATGAAATTGCTGAATGGATCGGCGTGGAGCCCAATGTCCTGAAGGCCGGCATCGAACGGTATAACATGTTCTGCAAAAACGGTTACGACGCAGATTTTCTCAAGGACAGGGAATTTCTTCTACCGATAAAGACTCCTCCCTATTACTGCTTTATCGCCCATCAGGGCATAGACACAATCATCGGCCCCATTAAAATAAATCATAACCAGCAGGTAATCAATAAGCAGCATAAACCCATTCCGGGTCTCTATGCCGCAGGGGTATGTACAGGAGGCTGGGTCAACAATACCTATAGCTATCCAGGCTCCTGCCTGGGATATTCGGTCTACTCAGGCTATGCTGCCGGTAAGGTTGCGGGAGAATACGCATCAGGTGAGAGATACTGATGCAAAGACTTTTTCCAAATCTTATTTCGCCGATCAAAATAGGGAACCATGTATACAGAAACAGAATACTTACTTCTCCAGTATCCCAGCCTTTCTACTTTGTCGACGGCAGGCTGACGCCGGAGGCGCATGCCTATCTGGTGGATCAGGCAAAGGGCGGCGCTGCGCAAGTTACCCTTGGCGAGCACACGGTGGATCCGCGGCTGGCTTTTGGCAGAGGCCTTGATATCCTGGGAGATGAGATTCCCAAGGCAGTTTTGAGATCCATTGCTTCATTCATTCTGGATGTGCACAACTATGGCGCTCTGGCTTCCATAGAGCTGGGGCATCCGGGGCAGGAATATCAGTTGCCGCACGGCGTAAAGGGGCGCGCCTATGGGCCTATGGGCTATGTAAGGGAAGACGGCACAGAAGTAGTGGCCCTTGATGGAGAGCTCATGGAAATGGTCATTGAGCAGTTTGCCCGCGCTGCCGGGACAGCCCAACACCTCGGCTTCGATGGCGTGGTTATCCACTCCGCCCACGGCTGTTTATTGGCCCAATTCCTCTCAGCAAGGACAAATAAACGCACCGACGAGTATGGCGGCTCCATGGAAAATCGCGCGAAATTTCCCGTCATGGTCCTGGAAAGGGTGAGGGTGCGGGTTGGCCGCGATTTCATAATAGAGCTGCGCATAAGCGGCAGTGAGTTTGTTGAGGGCGGCATCACTTTAGAGGATAATATAACCTGCTGCTCCATGCTTGAGGGCGTAATCGATATCATCCATGTCTCAGCCGGCATCTATGCAATCCCGGAACTTTTTGTAAGGACCCATCCCGACATCTATTATCCCCCCGGCTGCAATGCCGATCTGGCGGCAGCCATCAGGGCGAAAGTAGATATCCCTGTTGCAGTGGTAGGCGCTATTAACAGTCCTGAGCTGGCCGAGGAAATCATCGCCTCCGGCAAGGCCGACCTTGTGGCTCTGGGAAGGCAAACCATTGCCGACCCCTATTTCGCAAAGAAAGCGACGGAAGAACGGCCTCGGGAGATAACCCCCTGCATTCGCTGTCTCAACTGCATGGACATTAGCGCATCGTCGGGCTTGAATCTGCGCTGCACAGTTAATCCCAGGGCCGGCAGGGCACTGTATCTGCCTGAAGAGTATCCGAAGACGGCAAATCCCGGAAAGGTCGTTGTGGTGGGCGGGGGCCCGGGCGGTATGAAGGCCGCTATCACCGCAAGACTCAGAGGTCACGATGTGGTGCTTTTTGAGAAAACCGGTTCTCTGGGCGGAAATATCAAGTTCACGGACAAGGATGTATTCAAGAGAGATCTAAAGAGATTTAAGGACCATCTCATTGAAAGATGCAATGCCCTGAGGATAGATATTCGTTTGAATGCTGAAGCTACACCGGAAGCGGTGGAGGCCGAGGGCCCTCATGGCGTCATTGCTGCCGTGGGTTCAGAGCCGCTGGCGCTCCGCATCCCGGGCATCGACGGCGAGGAAGTCATTCATGCCCTGGAGGCCTATGAGGACATAAATAAAGTGGGATCGAAGGTAATTATGATAGGCGGAGGCCTTGCCGGCTGTGAAACGGGCGTTCACCTGGGAAAGCTGGGCAGAGAGGTCACCATCGTTGAGATGACCGATACCGTGGCTGCGGACTGCCGGAGCCCGCACAGGATAGGGCTGCTTGAACAGATGAACAAGCTGGTTACGGTTAG
>JBFYXR010000223.1:0-5857 GCA_041310455.1 Desulfobacteraceae bacterium
CCAGGTCAGAAAGACGAAAAAAGTACCAGAATTTAGACGTTTAATGACTTCACATATTGATAAGGCTTTATAATAATATGAAGTTACTTAAAATTGGATGTTTTTCCAATCATTCGGAAACATAATCAGCATGCTTAGCCAACTAATAAATAGTCATATTACAGCTATAATGTGAATATTTTTATTGCATAAAAGGTTTTATTTAATTAAAGTCAAAAAATAACAGGTCAAAATTAAGAACATAATGGCAACAGCCAATTAAAAGGAGGATGATTCATGGATTTTACGTTAAGTGAAGAATTAGAGATGTTAAGAACGATGGCCAAGGATTTCGCGGCAGAAAAGATTGCACCCTTTGCGGATGAATGGGATGAAAAACATTATTTCCCCTATAAGGAGGCCATGAAACCCATGGCCGATCTGGGATTTTTCGGGACAGTGATCCCCGAAGAGTTCGGCGGGAATGAGATGGGCTGGCTGGCTGCAATCATACTGACGGAGGAAATAGCCAGGGCATCCAGTTCATTGAGGGTTCAGATCAACATGCAGGCACTGGGATGCGCCTTTACGATTTTCAAGTACGGCACGGACGAACTGAAGAAAAAATACATCTCCAAGCTGGTATCGGCGGATTACATAGGCGGCTTTGCCATAACAGAGCCCAATGCCGGGTCTGACGTTATGGCCATGAAAGCCACAGCAGAAGACAAGGGCGATCACTGGCTTATAAACGGATACAAGACATGGATCTCAAACGCCACAACCGCCGATGTCCTCATATACTACGCATACACTGACAGAGCGGCAAAGGGCAGAGGGCTTTCGGCCTTTGTGATCGAGCCGAAGAACTTTAACGGTATAACCACCACTGATCTTGACAAGATGGGCTCCAGATCATCCCCGACCGGCGAAATAATCCTTGAGGACACAAAGGTCCCCAAGGGAAACATACTGGGAAAACCCGGCGACGGCGCCAAGATAGTGTTCGGCTCCCTTAACCAGACACGTCTATCAGCGGCAGCAGGTGGAATAGGCGTCGCCCAGGCATCTCTGGATGCGGCGATCTCCTACTGCAAGGAGCGCGAACAGTTCGGCACAGCCATAGGCAACTTCCAGATGAACCAGGATATGATCGCCCAGGTGGCATGCGAACTGGAAGCGGCCCGCCTGATGGTCTACAAGGCTGCCTGTCAGAAGGACAAGGGAGAGCTTGGAAACACCCTCGAGGTTGCCATGGCCAAATACCTTTCCGGCGAAATAGCGGTAAAGGCATCCCAGGTGGCCATGAAGATTCTCGGGGCATACGGCTACTCAACGGAATATCCTGTTGCCAGGTATTACAGGGACGCCCCCACATATCAGCTCGTGGAAGGCTCATCTAACGTATGCAAGATGATAACAGGCACTGATTTTCTGGATATCCGCAAGGCAAATAAATAATTTCAGGAGGCAATAATGAGACCTTATTTTGAAAAGATGACGCCTTTGGGAAAGGCGCTTACAGATAAACAGAAGGAAGCAGCTAAGGAGAACATTGCACAGATCAGGGAAGTTGAAAAGGATGTTGCCAAGGCAGTCGAAGCTGTAAAAAACGCCGGCATTCCCGCTGATACAATACATAAAAGAGGCCAGATGACAATATGGGACAGGATTGAATACCTTGTTGATGCAGGCACATGGTGTCCCCTACACACGATTTATGATCCCCAGTTTAACGAAGAGGGGACTACTGGAGTTATTGACGGTCTTGCAAAAATCAAGGGGAAATGGGCAGTTATCATAGGTTTTGACAACAAGGTTATGGCAGGCGCATGGATTGCCGGACAGGCCGACAACCAGCTCAGGGTCACAGATATGGCCAAGAGGCTTCATGTACCCCTTGTCTGGCTGGTAAACTGCAGCGGTGTAAAGTTGATGGAGCAGGAAGAAGTTTATGCCAACCGCAGAGGCAATGGAACAACCTTCTTCAGACACGCAGAGCTTGAAAAGCTTGGCGTACCAATACTCGCAGGCATATATGGCACCAACCCTGCCGGCGGCGGATACCAGGGTATCAGCCCCACCATCCTCATTGCACATAAGGATGCCAACATCGCAGTAGGCGGAGGAGGCATTGTGGGTGGAATGGCCCCGAAAGGCGGCTTTGATGAAGAAGGCGCCGAGCAGCTTATAGAGGCAACCCGACATTTTAAAGAGGTCCCGCCGGGAAGCGTACCCATACATCACGGCGCGACAGGCTTTTTCAAGGAGGTCTACGATACCGAACAGGGTGTCCTTGACGCATTGAAAAAATACATGGATATGATGCCTGCCTATGACCCGGCCGTCTTCCGTGTCGCTGAGCCGAAGGAGCCGCAGTTCCCTGGCGATGACATCAACAGCATCATAGCCTTTAACCAGAAGCGCAGCTACAGCCTGGACGAGATGATGGCCCGTATCTTTGACAACAGCGAGCACATGGAATTCAGGCCTGGTTACGGACCCGAGGTCTATACCGGCCTTGCCAAGATAGACGGATTCCTTGTGGGATTCATCGGCAACAGGCAGGGTTTTCTTGGGCCCAAATATCCGGAATATGCGAATTATCCCGGTATCGGCGGGAAGCTGTACAGGCAGGGCCTTATCAAGATGAATGAGTTCGTGACCCTTTGCGGACGCGACAGGATACCGATAGTATGGTTCCAGGATACATCGGGAATTGACGTGGGTGATATCGCCGAAAAAGCGGAACTCCTGGGTCTGGGACAGTCATTAATATATTCTATAGAACAGACTGACGTTCCCCAGATATGTATCGTTCTGAGGAAGGGAACAGCTGCGGCCCATTACGTAATGGGTGGACCGACGGCCAACAACCACAACGCCTTTACCCTTGGAACGCCCACAACGGAGATATACGTCATGCATGGCGAGACGGCGTCTGCCGCATCCTATTCCAGGAGGCTTGTCAAGGAGAAGGATGCCGGTCGTCCTTTGAAGCCGATTATTGACAAGATGAATGAACTTGCGCAGGAATACTATGACAAATCCAGACCCATTTACTGCGCAAAAAGGGGTTTTGTGGATGAGATAGTATCCTATGAGGATATCAGGAAATATATCGTCGCCTTTGCAGGCTGCGTTTATCAGAATCCTACATCAATATGCCCGCAGAACCACATGATGATTCCAAGGATCATCAAGGGATAATTTTTCAAATCGTAAACAGCGGGCCGGAAAGGGGGTGTCTCTTTTCCGGCCTGTTTTTTAAATTATTTAACTACAAACCTTACTGGAGAAGTCTCTGATATGCTGCCTTTGCTCTCAGTCCTCACCCTGGCCATGGCCGTATGATCTCCCCTGCACATGGGCCAGAGATAGTTGTCCTGTAAGGTTGTGGCCATAAGCTTATCATCCACGTACCACTCAATTGACGCCCCTTCCGGCACCCCTGAGAGTTTAAAGCTAAACGCCTCATGATCATCAGGTATCCTGGGGTCCATTGCCATCTGCAGATCCGAAGATGGCTGAACCATCATGAAATCTTTTTCATCAGTTCGGGTCCAGGCAATGGCGCTCCGGGAAATTTCATCCGGCATAAACCATTCACTGTATGATGCGCAATTTCCATCCGCGGCCAACCCTGTATCCCTGCATATGTCCTTTTTTGTCAGCCTGGGGCTTAAATAGAGGGGACTGGTTTCCCGGTTGCGGTTAAGCTCGGTGAATATGGAGCGGAGGACCATCGCCGGACCCTTTGATCCTGTAATGCGGTCCATTGCCGTACGATCCAGGTTCCCCATCCATACGCCGACTGTATAGTAATTGTTATAGCCCACGGCCCAGGCGTCCCTGTAATCGCTGGAGGTGCCTGTCTTGACGGCAGTCTGCACGGGGAAGCTGAGCAGCCCTCCGTCCCCGAACTCGAGCCTTCGTGCGCCGGAGTCGGACAGGATGTTCCCGATAAGGGAGGCAGCCTCTGAAGAGAAGGCACGGACTGTGCTGTTTGTATTGGTCTCTTCGTTCAACATCAGTTTAAGCGGATAACAGACCCCCCGGTTGGCAAGTGTTGCATATGCCTGAACCAGTTCATAAAGTGTGACCTCCCCGTTTCCAAGGACCAAACCGTCGCCGTAGAAATCGGGGCGCTGCTGGAGGCTGCTCATGCCCATTTGATGGAGACGCTCAAGAAGATCTTCAACCCCCACATACTGCAGCGTACGCACGGCAGGGACATTCAGGGAATTGCCCAGGGAGTCTCTCAATGTCAGCTTCCCATAGTGCACCCGGCTGTAGTTATGATAGGAATGCAGTCCGGTTCCCACAGGTTCAGCCAGGGGCGAATCGTCTATGAGGGTGGCGGCAGTCCAGCCCCTGTCGAGGGCAAGGGCATAGACAAAGGGCTTAAGGGTGGAGCCGGGCTGGCGCGGAACGGACGCAGCGTCAATCCAGCTGCCGGATATATCACCGGATCTTTTTCCGCTGATGGCCCATGCCAGGACCTCATGGGTCCTGTTATCCGAAATCAGCAGTGCCCCGTTTTTTACCCCGCTCGCGGAAAGGTCGCTCATCCGTTGATCCAGAATCGTCTTGGCCTTTGATTGCAGGGATGCGTCAAGTGTTGTATTAACCTGGCCGTTCACCGGGAGCATGGATGCGGACCTCGTCCGGTAAAGGAAGTCGATGAAATGGGCCGCGTCAACCGTCAATTCTGAGTCCGTAATCCGGAGATCCTCATGCATTATCAGCCCTGCCTCGCTGTTATTGATTATCCCCCTTTTTTCAATGGATGCAGAAAGCCCGGCAACAGGCCTCTCAACCGCCTCCGGATTTTTATGCATATCCAGCCTGCTCGGGGACCTCACCATGACCGCAAGTGCAAGGATCTCCTTTCTGCTAAGGGTCTCAAGGTCCCGGTCAAAATAAAAGCGTGCGGCCTGGACAACACCCCTTCGGTTGCTGGCATAGGGGACCTCATTAAGATAAAACTCCAGGATATCCGCCTTTGAAAAACTCCTTTCCAGCCTTGACGCCTCAATCCCCTCCAGCCAGCGCGACCACAGGGTCCTTGGCCGCGGGTGCCACATGCGCACTACCTGCTCCGTGATGGTGCTGGCCCCTCGCACAGCGCCCAGAGACCTGCCGTTCTGCCATATGGCATTAAGCCTGGCCAGCCGGTCAACACCTCTGTGGCTGTAAAACCTCTTGTCCTCCGAGATAATAAATGCCTGCTGAAGGAATTCAGGCATCTCGTGAAGGGGCACGTAGTCATGGGTGTTCCACCTGTTCTGATAGGTCATTGTAAGTGGGACATTGTTGCGGTCGAGGATGCGTATCCTGCCGGCATCCGAGACGTCAGGGATAAGTTTATCAGGCAGCGGCAGAAGGTCTGCATTGGTCTTCCAGAAAAATGCAGCGAGAATAGCTGATAGGATAATGATTGTGGTGATAAATATCTTGGTTCTTTTATCTTTCATACGGTATTTCCCTTACTGTCCTTATGTCCTGACAATCATTCTTTTTCCGTTCAGTGAGAACTTGAATAATAGGTTTTCTCAATACCGTTATTTCACGATGGTTTAGTAAAATGCTAAAAAAATATCCCCGCCTGAATTCCCAGATAAACATAAATTATCAGCAATATCTGCATCGATATTCCAATACAATACAGCAACCATATCGGGAGAGTGATCGCCCCTCCATAAAAAGCATTATATTTTATTGTTGCCCGATAAATAAGCCACCATCCAAATCCAGCTCCGATTAGAAATACTAACAATCCCTGCAAATAAAACCTAATTCCTCTGCTTGACCATAGATTCCAATTAATAATATTAATTAAATTTACATCATTCAGTTGAGTTAGCTCGATCCCTTT
>JBFYXR010000224.1:0-7132 GCA_041310455.1 Desulfobacteraceae bacterium
TTATGGTTTAAGGGGCCAAGGGGTCGAGGGTTCCAGGGTTCAAGGATTTGCCTAATTCCCCCTCCCCTCTTAGGGGAGGATTAAGGTGGGGTCTCTTCATGGTTTATGTTTTCTTTTTGGTCCTTAAAGACCCCCTCCTGACCTCCCCCTAAAAGGAGGAGGAAATTTGTTTCCGGCTTGGCCGGGATATATTAAAGACTAAACGGCCATTGCCAGCCAGGATAATTTAAAATGAAAAATGAAGATAATCTTGAGAATACTTTATCACTTCTGGAAGATGAACGTCCCAAGGATGAATGCGGCCTGTTCGCTGTATATAATCATGAAGAGGCGGCAAAGCTTGCCTATTTCGGGCTGTACGCCCTGCAGCACAGGGGGCAGGAAAGCGCAGGGATAATTGTCTCCGACGGCGAGAGGGTTATCGGTCACAAGGCAATGGGGCTTGTTCCCGATATATTCAATGAGTCAGTGCTTGACAGTCTCAAGGGTGATATTGCCCTCGGGCATGTAAGGTATTCCACAACAGGGTCATCGCTTCTTGTCAATGCGCAGCCCTTCAAGGTCCAGTATGCCGGCAAATGCCTTGCCATAGCACATAACGGAAATCTGGTGAACGCAAGGAGGCTGAGGACGGAGCTGGAAAATGAGGGGTCCATATTCCAGACCACGATGGACACAGAGATAGTCCTACATCTTGCCGCAAAGGAAATGAAAAACGGCATTGAAAAGGCAATGGTCGGCGTCATGAACAGGATCAGGGGCGCCTACTCCTTGGTCATAATGACTGAAGACACCATGATAGCCGTGAGGGACCCCAACGGATTCAGGCCACTCTGCCTGGGCAGGCTGCATTCAGGTTATATCATAGCGTCGGAGACATGCGCACTGGACCTCATCCAGGCGGAATACATAAGGGACATTGAACCCGGGGAGATCCTCATAATAAACCGGGACGGCCTTAGAAGCATCAGGCCTGAAATGCCGGCCAGGAAGACCCACTGCATCTTTGAACTCATATATTTCGCCAGGCCTGACAGCAATATATTCGGGCAGAATGTCTACCTCTTCAGGAAAAAGCAGGGTGAACTCCTGGCAAAGGAGTTTTCCATTGACGCGGACCTTGTCATGCCCTTTCCTGACTCCGGCAACTACGCGGCAATAGGGTTTGCGCAGGCGTCATCCATCCCTCTTGAGATGGGAGTTATCAGGAACCATTATGTCGGAAGGACATTTATCCAGCCGTCCCAGTCCATGCGGGATTTCGGCGTAAAGGTAAAGCTCAATCCGGTCAAGGAGCTCCTGAAGGGCAAAAGGGTACTGATCATTGAAGACTCGATAATAAGGGGCACGACCTCAAAGTCAAGGATCAAGACTCTTCGCGAAATCGGGGCACAGGAGAGTCATCTGCTCGTGTCATGCCCCCCTCACCGGTTTCCGTGCCACTACGGGATAGATTTTTCAAACAAGGGGGAACTGATCGCGGCTCAGCAGAGCGTGGAGGAAATCCGTGATTATATCGGGCTGGACAGCCTTGGTTATCTGGGTATTGACAATCTTGTGCAGGCGACATGCGTCCCTAGGGACGAACTCTGCCTTGCATGTTTTGACGGCAATTATCCTGTTCCCCCGGACAGGGAGTCGGGAAAATATTCCCTTGAATAATACAGGAAAGTTTAAAGGTACAGGGCATAGGTTGTAAGGTTAAGACCATTGATATCGGTTTTGCCTTGAGCCATGAGCCATATGCCTGCTTACCTTTTATCAAGTATCTCCCTTAACTTCATTGACAGGTCCCTTGTGTGGAAAGGCTTCTGGATAAAACCATTGCAGCCCCTTTTAAGGATTTCATTAGCCTCTCCATCCTGGCTGTATCCGCTTGTAAGAAGGACCTTGATGTCGGGATTGATCTCCTTTATCCTGTCAAAAACCTCTCCCCCGCCTATTTCAGGCATTACCATGTCTAAAAGGACCGCGTCGATCCGACCCTGATGCTCTCCGTATAACCTTATTGCCTCGCTTCCGCTTAAGGCTGGTATCACCTCATAACCGAGCATGCCAAGTATCTCCTCTCCCGTCTCGAGGACCATCCGGTCATCGTCCACGAGGAGTATGGTCTCCCTTCCGGTAAAAAATTCCTTCGGCGCCTCTTCCGCCTCCTGTTTAAGCCCTGCAGTTGCAGGCAGATAGATACTGAAGGCAGTGCCGCTGCCCGGCTCAGATTCAACCTCTATATAGCCTTCATGGCCCTTTATGATCCCGTATACGGAGGCCAAACCCAGCCCGCTTCCCCTGGCAAGGCCCTTGGTAGTAAAGAAGGGTTCAAAGATTCTGGCCATGACCTCTCTGCTCATGCCTGTCCCTGTGTCTTTTACTGAGAGCATTACATATTCTCCCGGAACAGGCTGATACTCCTTAGCCCCTATATCCCTGTGTGTCACATTTACAGTCCTGATGAACAGCTCGCCGCCTTCAGGCATCGCATCAACGGAATTGCTGTAGAGATCCAGCAGGACATGGGCGATCTGGGTCTTGTCGATCCTTATCAACGGAAGGTCCTGAGCCAGTTCAAGGTGTATTGAGATGCCCGTTAACTGTTTAAAATAGAAGTCCAGCGTCTCTCTGACGATCTGATTGAGATTGCCGGCCCTCAGATAATAGGCCCCCTCCCTTGCGTATCCTATCAGCTGGTTTGTCAGTCTTGCACCGTTATCAATCAGGGTCTGAATGTTGTTGAGCCTCTTGTAATCCCGGTCCTCCGGTTTTTTATCAAACATCATGATGGAGACATTTCCCTGTATCCCCATGAGAAGGTTATTGAAGTTGTGCGCTATCCCGCCTGCAAGAGTCCCGATGGACTGGATTTTTTTTGAAAAGTTAAGCTGGCCTTCAAGCTTCTTTCTTTCTTCCTCTTCCCTCCTGCGCTCGGAAATGTCGCGCACCAGGGAAATCATCAGCTCCTCCTCCCCTGATTCGAAGATCCACAGTCGGACTTCAACCGGGAATATAGTCCCGTCTTTTCGCTTCTGCATCCCCTCGAAGGTGACAGGAAGACCCCGCACGGACTTTTTAAGTTTTTCCTGATGTTCGATTATGTTTTCTTCTATATCAGCTATTGACAGTTTCAGTAACTCTTGACGGGTGTACCCCAGCGTTTCACAGGCAATCCTGTTTGCATCAATAATCTTTCCGCCGGCGTTATTTATTAAAAGCAGATCAGGGGTATGCTCCATCAGAAGGCGGAATCCCTTCTCGATTTTCTTCAGGGCAGATTCAATCTTCTTGGCCTTCTCAATCTCCAGCCGGAGCTCCTGGTTTCTCTTTAGGAGATCGGACGTACGTTCAGCGATAATGCGGTCAAGATCTTTTGTTTCCATGATGTTATGATATTTCTTATCTATTTTTGACACTATTCCGTTGATGAAAGCTGATATGACGCAGTTTTACTTCATCTGATAATCGAACAGGGCTGGGAGGGACAAGGATACCCCAGCTGCTTATCAGTAGTATAGCCACTGACATGAGGATTATCAAGGAGGAATATACAACAGAAATATCTGTTCGGCATTATAAAAAGTTTGCAAATTCTGCTACATTTTTGTATTTTCAGATAAATAACCTTTCATGGAAGTAATTTTATTGGATATTGCCTATGACATCTAAAATTCCCCTGCCCAAACCTGGTGAAATCGAATGCCTGTATGAGATCACAAAGGCTATTCACGGAACCCTTGATCTGAGGAAGGCCCTGTATAAGGTTCTGGATCTCCTGTCCGAATACCTTGGGATGAATCGAGGCACGATATCCCTTTTAAACACCGAGACATCCGAGATACACATCGAAGTTGCCCACGGCATATCGCCGACCGCCAAAACCAAGGGGCGATACAAACTCGGGGAGGGGGTGACGGGCCGTGTTATTGAGACCGGTCGCCCCATGGCCATCGCCGGTCTGAATGAGGAGCCCCTGTTTCTGGACAGGACAGGCTCAAGGAGCAATGTCGACAAATCAAAGATAGCCTTTATCTGCGTGCCCATTAAAGAGGGGGGCAGGGTTATAGGCTCCCTTAGCGTTGACCGCGTCCTGGAGAAGAATTATCCGCCACAGGAGGACGTGAGGCTGCTGTCTATCATCAGCACATTGATAGCCCAGCAGGTTGCGCTCCTGGAGAAGATAAACCTGGAGAAGGATGAACTCAACAAGGAAAACATAAGGCTGAAAAGGGAGCTCACCAAGAAATACAGCTTCGCCAATATAATCGGCAACAGCCGCAAGATGCAGGAGGTCTTTCATCTTATAAGCCAGGTGGCAAAAAGCAATGCGAATGTACTCCTGCTTGGCGAGAGCGGAACGGGAAAAGAGCTTGTCGCCAATGCCATTCACTACAACAGCCTTCGCTCAGGAAAGCCCTTTGTAAAGGTCAATTGCGCTTCAATCCCGGGAAACCTGGTGGAGGCCGAACTCTTCGGATATGAGAAGGGCGCCTTTACAGGGGCCATGAAGCAGAAGGAAGGGAAGTTTGAGGTCGCCCACAACGGCACTATCTTCCTGGATGAAATAGGCTCCCTTATTATTGAAAGCCAGGGGAAACTCCTGAGGGTCCTCCAGGAAAAAGAGCTGGAGAGACTGGGCGGGAACAGGGTCATTAAGGTGAATGTGAGGCTGATAGCTGCAACGAATATAAATCTCGCGGACGCGGTTGAAAAGGGCACATTTCGTGAAGACCTTTTTTACCGGCTCAATGTATACCCCATCTATCTGCCGCCTTTGAGAGAGAGGGAGGCCGACCTGCTTATGCTGGCCGATTATTTTATGGAAAAATATTCAAAGGAGTATGAGAAGGAGATCCGCAGGATTTCCACCCCGGCCATAGACGCCCTGACAAGATACCACTGGCCCGGCAATGTGAGAGAGCTGGAGAACTGCATTGAAAGGGCAGTGCTTTTATGCGATGAGCAGGTTATACACAGCTATCACCTGCCGTTTACACTGCAGACAGCGGAGGACACCGGCACACAGCAGTCAAAATCACTGGATGACATGATCGAGAGATTCGAGAAGGATATCCTGGTGGACACACTGAAGAGCAGCAGGGGAAACATGCGGCAGGCTGCTAAGATCCTTGAAACCACGGAGCGAATATTCGGGTACAAGATCAAGAAATACAACATAAATCCGAAACAGTACAGGTAATGGATATTGCCTCAGGCGTCCTTTCTTGAGGTGAGGCTTGCCAGGATA
Source organism: Desulfobacteraceae bacterium (assembly GCA_041310455.1). Classification (GTDB taxonomy): domain Bacteria; phylum Desulfobacterota; class DSM-4660; order Desulfatiglandales; family HGW-15; genus JAFGIC01. The sequence continues at coordinate 5,240 of JBFYXR010000224.1, forward strand.
AGTGCTGATATGCCTCCGAGGATTATAACTATCTTCTGGTAGCTCCACATGTTCTGCGCGGAGATGTTAAGGTAAGGGAATATAACGTTGAGGTAATAGACGGTTATCGGGAACAGCACCAGGGCCAGAACCAGGTTGGCGGATTGAAAGATTATATTCTTTTTTATGAACCTGGCCCCGAATTTCAGAAGGTGGGTCATCCCTTCAAGCCGGTCCACCCTGTTCTCGATGCGCGACAATTCTGCGGATATATGATCGTGATCGGTCATTATTTTCCGGAAATTTTCAGGGTTGTGGATGTCATCCCTCTCGGAGACCCTTTCAAATCTCGCGTGGACCCTTCCCAGTTCGTCTGATACAGACCTGGCGATAAAGGGGTAGGGGAGGCTCCTGATCCTTCCTCTGCAGTAGGTTAAACGCTGTTTTATGGTTTCGTATGCCCGGGAAAGCTCGGATTCACGGTTGACTATGATCCTGCTGCTCATGTGTGAGATCAATTCACCATAATGTATAATATCGGTATACCCGAAATAGCTGTTCTTATCCGATAGCCCCTTTATCTTGAGCAGCATTGCCCTGGTCTCTGAAAATTCCCTTGAATCGTTTCCGATGATATCTTTGAGGTTGTCCAGCTCATTGTCGGCCTCGGGAATGATGCGGTTCGCCTCTTCACGCGCCTCCAGGAGCAGCTGCTCAAGCTTGGGGTGTATTTCCTTGCTGAAGTCTGACAGCTCGGGGTCTATCAGCGCGATAACATAATATTCCCTGTTCATCTTGATTAGCTTTATCAGGTGCTGCAGTGCGAGAGACCTGTTGCCGTGCTTGAACATGAAGAGGATATCCTGATACATGGCCTCATGGCAGAAGGGGCTCAGTCTTATGATCGCTCTTATCATCTCCCTGGCCTTGGCCGGCTCGCCGTTGAGCATGTAGATCCTTGACCGCAGAAAAAGGATGAACATCTTCTGCGGCGTAGTCCGTGCAAATTCAAAGGATTTTTTAAGGAAGGCGTTGGCCTGCCTGGGGTTATCGGTCTCAATATTGAGAAAAGCCGCCATGCAGTAGGCCTTGTAATCGGACGGCTGTTTTGAGATTACATCCGATAAAATGGTCTCTGCCTGCATGAAATTCGAGACGCGGAGGCAATCGAGCGCCAGCCATAAAAGTCCGCCTTTATCCCGGGTCTCTACTTTTTCCTTGATATCTTTCCAGTTCTCTTCCTGGAGGTTCCACAGCGCCCTGAAAAATCTCAGCTGAAAGACGCTGTTAAGCTCAAAAAAGCAATAATGGGCCCATTGAGGTGATATCTCATCCTTGTTCCATGCCCCTGAGTCAAATTTTCTGAGGTTATCCTTCCCGGTTTCATATATATAATTGAAAAAGAGATCATTAATTTCATGGATGTTCAGGTAGCCCAGCCTGTTTATAAACTGTGTCAGTTCGGTGATATTTTTTGAAGGGCAGGACCTTGTAAGATGCGTCCTTGCCCCGCAATAGAAGCATGGGGCATTGTCACCCTGGACAAGGGCATTCTGATACAGAAACAGATACTGTTCATCCTTTTCAAGGCTGTCTGATACTATCTTAAAATACTCCTTCACCGGATCGGCATTTTCGGCCTTGACCGTTGAAAATTTTTTATTGTCGATTTTTATGAACTTAAGCGCGCTTGAGGAGATATGTATCTCACCTGGTTCAATGAATTTCCAGTTTACGGAAAGATCGCCAAGGTGCAGTCTTCCTGCCCTCAGATAAGGCCCGGAGTCAATGATCACCTGAAAAGGAAGGAACAGGGTTCCTGTCTGCCCCAGATTGGTTTTCAAATAGTTAATGGCCTTTTTTGCAATGACCACGGACCCGGATACATCTTTTACAATAAGGCAGATCGATCTG
>JBFYXR010000225.1:0-7110 GCA_041310455.1 Desulfobacteraceae bacterium
GGCACAGGTGTCATGGGAGGGCCAATTTTATTAAATTGAAATGGTGTGGCCTGCTGAGGATTAAGCATCAAGCCTGTAAAGCGGGCGGAAAGGGCCCTCAAATGCTATAGGGATTGAGGTCCCGGCAGATATTATTGATCATACCCGCCCGCTTTAGATCACCTTTTGCCGGAATTTTGCATCCGATCCATTTCAATTTAAAAAAATTGGCCCTCCCATGACGAGGATGCATGCTAATGCAAAATCCTAACCGAACATTGCTGTAAAATACCATAATTAAAAGTATATTTGTTCTGAGACATCCTTCCGCTCGTATTTTAACGAACCACCGTATTAATAAGGGACTGTTATGACGCACTATTCTCACATAAGCACAGGCTGGGAGAGCCTGGATACCATTATTGATCACCTGCGCAAGGGCGACAACGTCGTATGGCAGGTTGACAGCATTGATGATTATGAAAGGGTGGCAACGCTGTTCGTGAAAAATGCCCTTGCCGGCAACCAGCGAGTGGTCTACATGAGGTTTGCACGTCATACGCAGCTGCTGGAGGAACGGAAGAACCTGAAGATATACCACCTGAATGTTGACAAGGGTTTTGAATCGTTTTCTTCTCAGGTCCATGACATAATTACAAAGGAGGGCAGAGACGTCCATTATGTCTTTGACTGCCTTTCCGACCTGCTCCATGTTTGGGCCACTGACCTGATGATCGGTAACTTTTTTTTCATCACATGCCCGTATCTTTTCGAGCTGAACACCATCGCATATTTTGCGATTATCAGGAAGATGCATTCCTTCAAGACCATTGCCCGCATAAGGGAAACAACCCAGGTGCTTATCGATATGTATAACTACAAGGGTTTGATCTGCGTCCATCCGCTGAAAGTCTGGAACAGGTATTCCCATACAATGTTTTTTCCACACAAGAAGGAAAACGGAGACCTTGTACCTGTCATTAACAGCGTGGAGGCCGCCGAGCTCTTTTTCAATCTATCGAGGGAAAACGCCACGGACGCGAGGCTTCACCTGGACTACTGGGATAGGCTCTTCATGCAGGCAAAGAATCTCCTTGAGTCAAATGCGGATGAGGAGGAAAAAAAAAGACATGGTTGAACAGCTCAGCCGCCTCCTGCTCAGCCGGAAAAAAAGAGATCTTGCCATGATCAGGGAATACATGTCACTGGAAGACCTGCTTTATATCAAGGAGAGACTGATCGGAACGGGCTTTATCGGCGGCAAGTCTCTTGGAATGCTTTTGTCAAGAAAGATATTGAGGAGTGACCGCGCCTATAACTGGGATGAAATCCTGGAGCATCATGATTCATTCTATATAGGCTCGGATGTTTTTTACTCCTACATAGTGCAGAACGGATGGTGGAAGCTCTTCATGGCCCACAAGACAAAAGAGGGTTATTTTTCAAAGGCTGTGGAACTTAAAGAGAAGATGCTTACAGGCATGTTTCCTGAAGAAATAAAGGAACGGCTTCAGTTCATGCTTGAATATTTCGGACAGTCTCCGATCATTGTGAGGTCCAGCAGCCTTCTCGAGGACGCCCTCGGGAGCGCTTTTGCGGGGAAGTATGAGAGCTATTTCTGCGTTAACCAGGGTGACCCTGGGAAAAGATATGAGGCATTTGAGGAGGCCGTTAAAAAGATATTCGCAAGCACGATGAACATTGATGCGCTGTCATACAGGCTTCAGAGGGGCCTTGATCAAACCGATGAGCTCATGGCCCTGCTTGTTCAAAGGGTCTCAGGGACCTACCATAAAAACTATTTCTTTCCTGAGCTTGCAGGGGTCGGGCTTTCCCTTAATCCTTTTGTGTGGAAAAAGGATATGGATCCGAAGGCCGGCATGCTCAGACTGGTCTTAGGCCTGGGCACCAGGGCAGTGGATCGAGTCGAGAATGACTACCCGAGGATCGTGTCGATCAGCGATCCCCTGGTTAAACCCTTATCCGAGATGAAGGATATCAAGAGGTTTTCCCAGCACTATGTTGATCTATTGAACCTGGATAAAAACCAGATACAGACGGTAACTCTTCCGGAATTGATCGGGAATGACCTGAACGTTCAGCTTGAGCTTTTAGGTACAAGGGATACAGAAATATCGGATCGAAAAGAAGAGGCGGCAGGCAAACCGGCACAGGAGTCATGGGTTCTTACATTTGACAATTTTTTGTCCGTTACTCCATTCACCGGTGTCATGGAAAGGATGTTAAAGACCCTCGAAGACCGGCATATGAATCCCGTTGATATTGAATTTACCGTAAATTTCAACCGTACAGGCGAGCTGCAGATTAACCTCCTGCAGTGCAGGCCTTTCCATACCCTCGGCAAAGGTCCGGGCATCAGCGCCCCTGAAGAAATACCCGAGGAAAAAATCATCATCAGGACTGAAAGCAATTTTATGGGGGGAAATGTCTCCTCGAATCTTGCATGTATAATATTCGTTGACCCAAGGGAATACTCTGAGCTTACCCTTTCGGAAAAATACAGCGTTGCACGGCTGATAGGAAAATTGAACAGGACTATCGTGGATCAGGAAAAGATGCCGACATTACTCCTGGGGCCGGGCAGATGGGGCACCCGCACTCCGGCCATGGGCGTCCCTGTGACTTTTTCGGAGATCAACCACATTGTCGCGATTGCTGAAATCAGCTATCAGGATGGAAACCTTATCCCTGACCTGTCCTTCGGAACGCATTTCTTCCACGACCTTGTTGAAACCAGGATCTTTTATTTTGCCGTCTACCCTGAAAATCCACAGGTGGTTTTCAACTGGGAATGGCTTCGCGGGTTGCCCAATATCCTCAAGGATGTAATACCCGATGATGCTCGTTTTGAAAAAGTTATCAGGGTCGCAGATCTAAGGGGAAAGGGCCTTATGCTGTTGTCCAATGTGGTGACGCAGAAGAAGATTTGCTGCCTGTCATAATAATACGGGCAGCAAATCGTGAATTAATGCCAATCATTTATGGGTTAGACTATCCCGTATGCGAGCATAGCCTTTGCCACTTTTGTGAAACCGGCAATATTGGCGCCTGTTACATAATCATCCTTCTTGCCATAGGCCTCTGCTGCATCCACGCAGGATTTGTGGATGCTTTTCATTATCAGCAGGAGCCTGCTGTCTACTTCTTCCCTTGTCCAGGACAGTTTCATGCTGTTCTGGCTCATCTCCAGCCCTGACGTGGCAACACCGCCTGCATTCGCCGCCTTGCCCGGCCCGAACAGTACATTGTTATCCTGGAAGATTTTTACTGCCTCGGGGGCGGAGGGCATATTAGCGCCTTCGGCAACGCATATGCATCCGTTTTTAACCAGGGCCTGGGCATTCGCCCCATCGATCTCATTCTGAGTGGCACAGGGAAGTGCAATATCCACCTTTATGCCCTGTTCGCGTATTACATCCCAGACATTTTTGCCTTCATAACATGCTGATTTGTACTTATCCGCGTACTCGCTTATGCGGCCGCGTTTAACATTCTTCAGATCCATAATGAAACAGCATTTATCGGTATTAATGCCTTTTTCATCTATAATCGTTGCATTTGAGTCGCAGACGGTGATTACCTTTCCGCCCATCTGGTTGACTTTCTCAATGGCATACTGGGCCACGTTGCCGGAGCCGCTGACCGCAACAATCTTGTTCTTAAAATCCAGACCCCTTGTTGAAAGCATTTCAGCCGCAAAGTAAACAGCGCCATAACCTGTGGCCTCAGGCCTTATAAGACTTCCGCCATATTCAAGCCCTTTCCCCGTGAGAACGCCGGTATGCTCATTTCTTATCTTTTTATAATAACCGAACATATACCCGATCTCACGTCCGCCGACGCCGATATCCCCAGCCGGTACATCAACTTCGGGGCCGATGTGCCTGAAGAGTTCCCCCATGAATGCCTGGCAGAACCTCATGACCTCTCCATCGGACCTTCCTTTAGGATCAAAGTCGGATCCGCCTTTTGCTCCGCCCATGGGAAGGGTCGTGAGAGAATTCTTGAAGATCTGCTCAAATCCCAGGAATTTAATGATGCTGATATTTACTGAAGGGTGAAACCTGAGCCCGCCTTTGTAAGGGCCAATGGCATTATTGAACTGGATTCTGAAACCCCTGTTCACCTGCACCTTGCCTTTGTCATCAACCCATGGCACGCGGAACATCATGGTGCGGTCAGGTTCAATTATCCTCTCATAGATGCCGGCCTTCACGAATTCCGGATGACGATTAACGGTCGGTTCGAGTGTCTCAAGCACCTCTGTTACTGCCTGGTGGAATTCCTTCTGACCTGGATCAACGCGTTTGACTTTGTCTATTGCCTCTTTTATGATCGACACTATATATGCCTCCTTTTGATTAATTGTTTAATTGTCATGACTACATTACGCTTCCATCGTTTCTGTATACGTATATCCTTGGCTCACACCCGGATGTCTTTCCGTTGTGTTTGTTCCTTTTGAAAAAATGTATGTCCTTGTATCCGATGCCGTCTTCTCCAATAAAGTCGCTCATCAATTCCTCCAGTGTGTCGTACCCGCTTCCGAAGTATCTCAGTTTGGAAAAAAATGATTTCCTGCCGTTCACACTTGTAAGGACGGCAAAGTGCACAGGGAACAAGGGATCTCCTATAACCATAAGGTACCTGTCCCTGGATTCTGTAATACTGTATTCAGCAGGCAGATCAGACTCCATTACAGGAGTAAAATGTTCCTTTAAAAGATTGCCGGCCTCAACCATGTCTATGTCATCAACAGACATGACATCAGGAGCCTTGAAGCAGCCGAGCACGTATAACGCAATGCTGAAACTGCTCACCTGTTCATAAATAGGATTCTCTCTTGCGCATATCATTGAGACTTCCTTTATTCTTTCAGATACAAGAATACCGTCTCTATCCATACTCATCCTCCTGTAATTTAGATGGTTGACAATGTTGTGGAACAGCTTCAGCCTTTATAAAGCAAGGGTCGTGCCGATTAATAAATCAGAGGTTCTTTTGGAATTACTGATGAAAAGATATGAGGCGTAATTCACCCAATGCAATTACCTCGCAGTCTGATAACTATACATTTTCAATATGTTACATATACGTGGGTGCATTAAAACAGGACTGATAAAATAAATGAAATCAGACGGCTAAGAAAAACAGCCGGAAGAATCCCGATGAAGGCAAATGGGGATGAGCCAGGTTTAATGCTGAAAAAACAGCAGGACAACAGACTGTTCAGTGATAAAACCTGATTCGAGGCAATGGCAGCGCATCAGTCAGGAATTAAATGAGGCTGTTCAAATCTTGAACAGTGTTGGCGAAATAAAGGCATTTAACAGGAAGGTTTTCACGAAGGGCTTTTTTCAGCCAGCCTTTTCATCCGGTGCCTCAGGGTATTGCGGCTGATACCAAGCATCTTTGCAGCCTGGACCTGGTTGTTTCCGCATTCCTGAAGCGCCTTGGAAATCAAGGTGTCCTCAACCATTTCTATAATGTTTGAATGGATATCCTGCTTTGATATGCTGAGGATTTCAGGGATGATATCCTCAAGTTTATCTTTGAGCCTTTCAATCAGCTGGTCGCGGTTAAGTTTCTGCAGGAGATACTCATCCTTTGATTCCAGAAGAAGCAGATGGTCCTGGGTAATAATGTTGCCTGCGCAGAGGAGCACGGCCCTTCGTATGCAGTTTTCCAGTTCTCTCACATTTCCTGGCCATGAATAGGAATAAAATCTCTTCAGGGCGGCTTCTGAGATATGATGAACGGATTTGCCGTATTCATCGCTGAATCGGAAAATGAAATATTTGACCAGGTCGTGTATATCTTCAATGCGTTTCCGCAGCGGAGGGAGATTCAGTGATATTACTTTCAGGCGCCAGTAGAGGTCTTCCCTGAACCGGCCTTCCTGTACCTCCCTGTCCAGTTCCTTGTTTGTTGCGGCAATAACCCTCACATTGACCCTTATAGGCTGGTTTCCGCCAAGCCTTTCAATCTCGCCTTCCTGAAGGACGCGCAGCAGTTTTGCCTGAAGGGAGGGTGACATATCGCCTATTTCATCCAGAAAAAGGGTTCCCCCGTTGCATCGTTCAATCTTGCCGATATAGGTCCTGTCCGCGCCTGTGAAGGCCCCCCGCTCATAGCCGAATAGTTCGCTTTCAAAGAGATTTTCAGGAATTGCGGCGCAGTTGATGGCTATAAAGGGCTTATCCTTGCGGCGGCTATGATGATATATTGCCTTTGCTACCAGCTCCTTGCCTGTCCCGCTTTCGCCCGTGATCAGGACGGATATATCCTTTTCGGCGATCTGACCGACCATCTTATACACATCCTGCATCCTTTTGCTGTTGCCGATAATCTTTAGGGATTTCCTGTCAGGGGAGGGCGGAGTAAGCCCATTCGAATAGGGGATGCTTACAGTCTCCTTCATCTGGCGGTTTACAGCCAGCGCATCAAAAACAATGCGGCTTAGTTCCTCTCTTTCAAAGGGCTTGATAAGGTAATCATATGCGCCTGATTTCATCGCCTCGATCGCCAGGTCAGTGTTTCCGTAGGCAGTCATAATAATCACCGGCGTTTTTATACGGATTGCCTTTATACTTTTCAGCGTCTCAATCCCGTTCAATCCGGGCATTTTATAGTCGAGGAGTATCAAATCGAATTTATTTTCCGAGATCGCGTCAAGGGCTGCCCGACCGTTCAGGCAGGATGTAACCTCATATCCTTTTCTTTGAAAAAACCTGCTCAAGAAATGGATGAGACCTTGATCATCGTCAATGAGTAATATTTTATCCATTAGCCTCAAACATCTGCATTTCGATTTCTAAAGGAAGGAACAGCGAAAAGGTTGTTCCCTGATTAATCCCGCTTTTAACCGTAATATAGCCTCCATGGCTCTTAACGGTCTTTGCCGTTATGGACAGGCCAAGGCCTGTACCGGAGGGTTTGGTCGTAAAAAAAGGGTCGAAAATATGATCAATCTGATATTCAGGTATCCCCGGTCCGGTATCCCCGATATCAATCCTGATACACGGCAGGGATACGCTGTTTGAATTATAAACATCCATTTCAGCGGCAACGAAAAGTCTGCCCTGACAGGGCATCGCTTCAATGGAATTG